>SYKL01000270.1 GCA_005797785.1 Pseudomonadota bacterium
AGGCGATGAGGGTGCCGCTGCGGCGGAGGTAGCCGCGGGAACCTGGATAAAGTGCCTCCGGAGCGCCACCTTCGTCGAGCGCTGCGAATCCCATGGCGTCGAGACGGCGCGCCACCTGGTCGACCGCGTGCCAGGGTGTGGGCGAATTGGTGAGGAAATCGACGAAGGATTGAAGAAGTTCGTTGCTCATGGGTCACCCGGGGTCGTCGAGCCTGTATGATCTTCGCGAAGGAGCGTCCATGCGCGGGAACGCAGTCCGAAGTTTCATGGCGTTGGAGTTACTCTTATGCGTTGGACTGGCGCTAGCTTGCGGCGGAAGTCCGGAGACGCCCTTGCCGGTGAATGCTCCAATCGAAGCCGGCGTGCCGCGGAAATACCAGGATCACACCTATGCAATTGCGGTGGACGTCGAGGAAGGCTGCGAAATTCACTGGTACAGCGTTGGCGAGCAGGCCACGGAGGTGGGGTGGATTGGCCCCCTTCCGTACCAATGTTCGGATCCGAATCTGTCGGTGGATGTGGTTGGGAAGAGGTTGTTGGTCCAGGAAAAGATTGCCCCATCTGACTATTTGGTGGACTTGATCGATGGCTCCTTTGTGGAGGTGTCCAAAACTACGGTCGATGGTCATCCCTTGGAGAACCACTTTGCGGAAGGCTCGCCCACTTTGGCGAAAGGGACGTTGATCGGGGTGGATTCGGAGTCGCTTGCGGCACCGGGCGGGAAATGGTTGTTTGCAGGCCAGGAGATCGATGCCGTCCCCGCACCGATGGGCGACCCGACCCTGTGCCGGTACTACCGATGGGAGTTTGGAGCGTTTGTTTTTGACGAGGCGAAGGCCTGGAGCGGGCGGGCGGGACCGCCCATTCCCTGTTGGCAGCAGGGTTGGGAGGAGGCGGGTTGGAATGACGAATGGCAGGACGAACAGGTCGAAAGCCCTAATGCCGTGGGAACAGCTCTGCAGTACCCTACGGCGACTCTGTATGGGTCGTCGGATGCGCCGCCGGTGGTTCAGGCCAAACTTCGGGGCGCTGCGCCAGGACACGTCTGGCAGTTGATCGAGGCGAAGGAAGGCCAGTTTGCGGTTCCCATATCCGGAGCGGCTCGCGAAGTTCGCACGCCCGTTTGGCGCCAGAGCGGCGGGAAGTGGGACCCGATTTCGGGGTATGACGATATAGACAAGAAGGTTTACCTTTTGGCCGATGGGGACCGACTGGTGTTGTGCCGGCCCGATCGAGGGAAATTCGATGTGGTTGGCGTGGATGGCAGAGTGCTTTGGTCGCCGCAGGAATGCCCCGCGCGGTGGACGGACCTTCCGATTCCCAAAGCGCCGGCTAAACAGGTGGATTCGAAAGCGGCGGCGAGCCAATGGATCGTTGGAACGCCGGTAGCGGAGGGGTGTCGCGTTTCCGTCATGGAGTTCATCCGAGGTCGATCGGTGGAAATGGAGCAAGTGCTCGTGTTTGGGGCGTGCGGGGCGGTTGGCGCGACAAAAGACGGCAGCGCTCGTTGGATTGTAGGCGACAACCAACTGTTTCAGTGGGCTCGCGGCCAGACGGGCATTCAGCCGTTGGGGCGCCTGGATGGTCTGGAGCAGCCGATGTTCGATGTGGAGGCGATCGGTTCGGACACGGCTGGAAACCCTGTTTTGTGGGCGGAATTCATCGCGCCGAACGCAGCGGACTCGCAATGTTGGACGCTGAGTTGGTCCGACGGAAATTGGGATCGGCGGGATTTTCCGCGCGGTGCGCAAGGTTGCATCAGCACTCTGATTAATGAAGGGAAACTGTCCTCGTCATACCTGGAGTTCGAGCGTGAGGTGGAGGCCGGGTGGGAAAAAACGGGCCGCGTGAGAGTCGAGAAGGTGGAGGACCTGACGCAATGGGGCAGGACGAAGGTCCTTCAACAGAGCTCTTGGAAGGATGGACCGGCATTATTTTCGAAAGGTGTGGTGCGCCAATCGGGCGATCACCTCGCCGTCTGCGATCTCGGAACGGAGTCGAACCCGGGTGCGATCCTCGACCTCACCACCGGAAATTGGGTTTGGTCGGGCCGTTGTCCGGTTCCGATCGGTGATGGAAAGTAAGGTGCTTTACTAAATGGAAACGCCCGGCCGAAGCCGAGCGTTGTGATGCAGAACGTCCCTCAACGGACGTCCAACCATCGTTCCGAATCAGTGACCGATAACGCCCTTGACACCGTCGAGGGTTGCGGACATGCCCTTGTCGCCGTCTTCCCAGTTTGCAGGGCAGACATCGCCGTGGGTACGGGTGAACTGGCCGGCCTTCACGGTGCGGAGGGTCTCGTCGATGTTGCGGCCGATCGACAGATTGTTGATCGTGGCGCTCTGAACGACACCATCGGGATCGATCACGAATGTCGCACGCAGGGCTTTGTCGCCGTCGGGGTGGATGACGTCGAATGCAGCGGCGATGGACTTCGAGAGATCGGAAAGCAAGGGGTGTTTCAATTCGCCAACGCCCGCCTGCTCGCGAGGGGTGCGCATGTAGGCCAGGTGGGTGTGAACGGAATCGACCGAACAACCGATGACTTCGGCGCCTGCGGCCTTAAAGCTATCATAGGCCGCGTCGAACGCGACGATTTCGGTTGGGCAGACGAAAGTGAAGTCGAGAGGGTAGAAGTACAGCACATACCACTTGCCCTTGAGGGCGGCGGACGACAAGCTGACGATTTCACCATTGTGGGCGGCAGAGCCCGACCACTGCGGACTTGGCCTTCCGATGATGCTCATGGGATTCTCCTAGGGTGAGGGGATCGCGGGGCCGGACTTGCCGGCGCGGACGAGGTGTTTAATCCCCCTGGCCTGGACGGGAACCCCCTGCGTCGAACATTGTTTGGAGGATGCCATGAGTGCCACGGAACATGGTTTTAAGGCAGAAGTTCAACAACTTCTCGATCTGATGATTCACTCGGTGTACTCGGATCGCGAGGTCTTCATTCGAGAGTTGGTGTCCAATGCGGCGGATGCATTGGACAAAAGCCGGTTTCTTGGGCTGACGCGCACGGACTTGACCCCGCTGGCCGGCGAAGAAGCGGGCATCCGCATTACGACGGATGCCGCCGCCGGTACCGTCATTATCGAGGACGACGGCATCGGGATGACCGCCCAAGAGGTGGTCGATAACCTGGGCACCATCGCCCGGTCTGGCAGCAAAGAATTCTTAAACCGGCTCAAGGAAGCGGGTCAGGATGCGCCGAAGCTGATTGGACAGTTCGGTGTTGGTTTTTACTCCTGCTTTATGGTCGCCGAGCGCGTAGAGGTGACCACCCGATCGGCTCTCCCCGAGGGTGAGGCCGTGCTTTGGGTTTCCGAGGGTGCCGGAAAGTACACGGTGGAGGCGGGGGATCGCGCGCATCGCGGCACTCGCATTTCCTTAAAGTTGCGCGAAGATGCCAAGGAGTTCGCGGATCCAAGTGTTCTACGGCACATCATTCGCAAACACAGCAATTTCTTGCCCTGGCCGATCACGGTCGATGGCGAATCGGCAAACAGTGGAAAGGCGCTTTGGGCGGAGCCTCCTTCGCAGGTCACCGACGAAGAGGCGAACAACTTTTACCGAAGTGTGGCTTCAGATTGGCGTGATCCGGCGCTTAAAATCCACCTTTCGGTGGACTCTCCGTTCCAGTACACGGCGCTGTTGTTCATCCCGGAGGAACGCCCGTTTGATTTGTTCAATCACAAAGCGGAGCGCGGTCCTCGGTTGTACGCGCGGCGGGTGCTGATCCATGAACACGCTGCCGACCTGCTTCCAGAGTGGCTGCGATTCGTAAAGGGAGTTGTCGATTCCGAGGACATCTCACTGAACGTCTCCCGCGAAATGGTCCAGAAAACGCCGATCGTGAAGAAGATCCGCGAAGCGCTGACCAAGCGCATTCTGAAGGACCTCGCCAAGTTCACCGAGGGCACCGAGGAGAAACCTTCGAAGTATCCGGCGGTTTGGCGAGAGTTCGGGCTGCTGCTGAAGGAGGGCTACTATTCGGCGCCGGAATCCCGGGACCTGTTGCTGCCGTTGTTGCGGTTCAATGCGATCTCCCACGAGGACGATCAAGGTTTGATGTCGCTCGCCGACTACAAAGCGGGAATGAAAGAGGGACAGGACACGATCTGGTTCTTGACCGCCGAGTCGCGCGAGTTGGCGCTGGCTTCCCCGCATTTGGAGGCATTCCGTAAACGTGGTTGGGATGTGTTGCTGTTGACCGACCCGGTCGATGAGTGGTTGGTGCAAGCGCTTGAGAAGTACGAAGATATCCCTTTGAAATCCGTTTCTCGCGGGGATTTGAAGCTCGAAGACGGGGACAAAGCGGAGGGTGCCGATCTCGGTGGCTTGATCCCATGGATGGAAGCATTCTATGGCGATGGCCTCCGTGCGGTGCGCGTTTCCAGCCGGCTGACCGATTCGGCTTGCGTGTTAGTGGACGATGACTCCGGAATGAGCGCCAATATGGAACGGATCCTGCGGTCAGCCAACCAGCCCGTTCCATCCGCCCGACGCATTTTGGAGCTGAATGCTTCGCATCCGTTGATCGAAAACTTGGTGGAGCTGCACAAAAAAGGCAAGACCGCCGATACCGAATCGTTCTCCCGATTGTTGCTGGATGATGCCCTCCTTTTGGACGGCAGTGTCAAAGATCCCGCGGCGGTCGGGCGCAGGATCCAGGATCTGCTCGTGCGCGCCTCGAAGGCCGCGCTGGCGGATGGGTCGTCAGCGGCGATTTAGCGAGGTGAATTGCGGTTGCGCCGGCATTCCGGCGCGCGGATACACCTTCTCGGGCGTGGCGCGGGAAGACGCGATAGGATCCAAAGGAAGTTTTTCTATGGATGCCTGATGCGCGTTGCCCTGTTTTTTGACGGCAAAAACCACATGAAAGATCTCCGGCGCGCCGCGGGAGATCGCTGGTTGGACCACGAAGCTCTCGCGAAATGGGCGGTAGAATTCGTCGGCGGCACGCATTTGTTTGCAGCCTACTACTATACGGGCGTTCCAACGCCGCAAGATGAGGGGCAGGAGCGCCACGCCCTCTCCGACCTGCTCGAAGATCTCGAAAATAAGCAGGGTTTTTTCGTTCGCCGGTTCAACCGCCGGGCCTCCACCCGGGAGTGTCCGCACTGCAATGAGGTGATCGCCTACACCGAAGAAAAGATGGTGGATACGTCACTTGTGGCGGACATGATCACCTTTGCGGTGCGCGATGCGTACGACATTGCGGTGGTGTTTTCCGGCGACTTGGATTTGGCGCCGGGCTTACAGGCGGCACATGCCCTCGGCAAACGTGCCTGGATTGCGACGTTTGGTGAGAGCGGGCTGTCTCGGTCGTTGACGCGGGCGGCCTGGGGCACGATCGACCTGCTGGAACACATCGATTCCTTTTCGTTTGCGGACTTGGCGACGGCGCCAGTCGAAAAGATCCCCGAGACTCCGGAAGAAATCGATAATGAGATGCTCCGGGAGTTGCGTCGAGCGCAGGCTCACTTTGCGGCGGGCGGGGGCTTTGTCGGCGCGCATTACTTTATTCATCGGTGGAAAGGGCATCATATCCCCGATGCACCGGAACTTCGCCGACAATCGTTGCAGCGGTTGATGGGTACCCACATGGTGGAGACCTACGTCAGCGACGGAAAGACGGCGTTACGTGCTGTTTCTGAAGGTGGCGAAGTCGAGGACTTTGCCGAAGGCGAGCCAGGGCCTCCGTTGGAGTTGGCCGTCGACGAGGCCCTTCAGACCTTGCCCACCACGCTTCCACCGAAACCGGTCATGCCGCCCACCACGCGGACCGTGTCCCCTTCGATGCCGCCGACGGTCACCGTGCGGAGGGCTGCTGCCCCGAAAGAGGTGGTAGTCCGCGCGGAAGAGGACGAAACGGTAGAGGTGCGGTTGTCCGACACCATGAAGCGGATGCGCCGCCAAGTTCCGGACGAGTAGATAGTAAATCGACTGATAGTCATTCGACTTGACTATTTGTGATTACCAGCCGAGTGCTTTCGCCGCTTGAGATGCGGTGTGTGCGCATCGGACCAGGGTTTCTGCATCCAAGAGGCTAAGGCGGAGCACGATCCCGCGGTCGTCCACCGTCAGGAGGCCCGTGTTTTGTAGCTCAAACAAGGCGCTTCGAGCCTGGGGATTGAGCCGCTCCACCACCTCGCCGGGGTGCCAACCCTTGATGACAAAAGCGGCATCGAAGGCAGGTTCTCCGACTTGGATGTCTTGTCCCACGCTCCAATAGCCATCGGGTTCCGTCTGGGGCCTCAATAGGAGCCCAAGTGGCGGGTGCGCTTGAAAACCGAGGCTTAAGCTCGCGGCATAGCCGTCGCCTTCGCGGCGGGCGCTGATGCGCAGCGGACGTCCGTCGAGGTCGCCGGACATGCCGGGAAGCCAGGGTTCGAAACGGATGTTTAATGCATGCGCGCATTTTTCCCAGCTTTCCAGGAGTGGCTCGAGGGCGGTCGGCGGGGCCACCTCCAGACGCGCTGCCTCCAGGGCTTCTGCGGTGGCCAGCATCGACTGGATCAAGTCTTGAAGCTCATCTTCACGGGCTAACGGCTGCGTCAGCCAGACCTGCACGTCCTCGTCCGTTACCACGATGTCGTTCCAGCGTTTCACCAAGGTATGAACCGTCTGTCTGACGCTTGGCGTGAGTAGCGCTTTGACGCGGCTTTCGTCGTCACCGTGCAGTTGCAGCAGCCGATCGAGATCGAGGTCGCCAAACGGTCGCTGTGGACCGCGACGACGAATCCAACGGGCCGCCCGTCCTTTTCTGTGGATGTGTAGGCCGAGGGAGAGTGGACGCTCAAAACTGATCACGCCGCGCACGTCCGTGTGGCGAGACGTGCCGTAGCCTTCCATGACCTCGCCGACCCAAATTCGGCGTCCGTGCAAGTGTCCGCGGATGGACAGCCCCCGGGTATCGACCTCCATGCCCAGCAATTGTGCGACATTTCGATAGGTCGATGCTACGGAAAGCTGGCGAACGCCGCGCCGTATGCCCGCAGCGATGGCGCCCACCGTGAGAGCCACCCCTGCGAACAGGCAAAAGATGGGGAGGAGAGTATCCACGCTAAAACGCGATGACGGTACCGGCGCTGACCTGCGGCAGGAAACCGGCGCTTCCCACTTGAGGTTGCACGATCGACCAGTCTTTCCCGTACCAGGCGCCAGCGGAAAGGTTAAGGTTAAAGCCGAAATTCCGCACCACCATCAGGTCCACGCCGCCGCGAACCCGGCCGCCTACTGCGATGGAGGGCTTGTTGTCCGCATCGTAGTAGTAGGGTGCGAAGATCACGTCAGCGCCGATGTACGGCTTGGCGATACCATTTCCGAATTTGTATACCGCCCCCACGTTGACGGGGTAGATGAAGTTCCACTGGGTGATGACCGTCAATCCTTCAGGATCTCCGGGCATTTGCCGCCTTACCGAGTAGACCTCCACACCGCCCAGGAGGTAAAGCGACTTTACCGGCGAAACGGCCAATTCGCCGCCCGCAGTGATGAAGTTGAATCCG
>SYKL01000271.1 GCA_005797785.1 Pseudomonadota bacterium
CCTCCTTGGCAAGCGCCTTTTTCGTTATGGGTGAACTGATGCAAAACCACGATATTTTCTACCGAGTTGCCGGCGCGTTGATGTTGTTGTCTTCGCTCTGGAACATGGTGATGTCCGCGATCTGGTTTTTCTCTTTGATTTGGGTGTGCGTCGGCGTGTTTTGGCTGGTTCCTGGGCTGCTGGCGGTGGTGTATGCCGGCGTGGGCATCTACATGTTGGCCACCGGCGCTCAAGTGAAGCCGATCGCGTTCGCCCCTGCCATTGGCCTGTTGATCAGCCTGATGAACTTCAACTTTCTCGGAATGGCGATCGACGTCGTGGCGTTGATCATGGGCGTGGTCGGGTACACCCAAGCACCTCAAATCGAAGATCAACAGCAGTTTTGAGCTACTCCCGGTAGCCAAGCCGCCGCAGCTGTTCCAGGGTCGCCTCATCCGGTCCTCCGGTGCCGGGGACCTGCGCCTGTGGAAGAAACTGGTGTAGAGAGTCGATCAGTTCCGGCTGAGACCAGGCCACGTTGTCGCGTTCGGCGGGATCGGCGCTGAGATCGTAAAGCTCTTGACCATCTGCGCGTGCGATCCATTTCCAGTGATCGAACCGAAGCGCCTTTTGTTCGCGGCCAAAAACGAGTGACTCGGAAAGGAGCGGCAACGCCGGCTCCAGGGGCGTGTGGGTGATTTCACCCAACGGTGCGGCACGATCGTTTAGGGCCGCGAGAAGGGAGGGAAGGACGTCCTTTGTGGATACGGGACGCGATACGACGGTGGGTTTTAGACCTGGCATGCGGATCATGAGCGGAACGTGCAGCAACTCCTGATACAGAGTGTGGCCATGTCGGGTGCCTTCGGGGATGGCCTCGGTGGGGTAGGCGCCGCTGTGTTCGCCGAATTCTTCGCCATGGTCTGCCACCAACACGACCCATGTGTTCTGAGGCACGCTCGAAAGGAGGCGCCCGAGCTGCTGATCGACGAAACGCACCTCTGCGGCGTACTCCCATTTCGCGCGTTCTTCGGGCTCTACGGGTGCGGGGCCGTGATGAAACTCCGGCGCTGCGCGGTAAGGGGTATGGGGATCCATGTAGTGGACCATCAAAAAAGAGGGCGAACTCCCCATATGCTCGTACCACTTGATGGCGCGATCGGTCACTTGGTCGGCGGGGAGGTAGCGTGAAGCGTCCATCGGATCGCGAAAAAAAGAGTCCCAAAGTTGAATCAGGAGGGGATCGTGTCCGGTGGCGCGGTCATCGTAAAGGTCGAATCCCTTGCTGAGCCCGGAAAATCGGCGGAGGAAGACGTTGGACACGATGGCGCCGGTGCGCTGTCTGGGCTGAAGTTGCTCCACCAGCGAAGGCACGTCGGAGTTGATCCCCGTAAACCGGCGAGGAGGGCCGGGATCGAGGCCCGCGCCGTGTTCATGAGGGGAGAGACCGGTCAGGAGCGAAGCGATCGCGGGTGTGGTCCAGGGGGCGGCGGACTGAGCGTTGGCGAACACGACCGACTTGCTGGCCAATCGGTCGAAGTTGGGCGTTTTTGCGGTGGAATTTCCCCAAGCTCCGATGGCGTCGGCGCGCAGGGTGTCCACGATGATCAGCAAAATGGGAGGATCTTCGCCGATGATGGGATCGGGGGCTCGGGGTGCGGTGACCGCCGCCGAAAGGGCGACATATCCCCATGGAACCACGAGTCCGGTGGCGACAAGGGGGCCGCGCTCGAAACGGTGCCAAGGGATCGCCGCCGCGAGGCCGGCGATCGCGAGCGTCGTCAGTATGAGTCTGAGTGAAAGGATGCTTTCGGGTGAGTAGAGGTGAACCACCGCCAAGATCGGAACGGCCCCAAGTGCGGCGATCCCGATGCGCTCGTGCCACGGATCCGGGAGCTTCTTAGCGGCGAGTGCTGCGATCGAGGGAAGAGGGAGTGCGACCCAGGCCAGGGCCTGGAGATCGAGCCAGTGGCCCACACGACCAACGAGCCAAAGCCCAAGATAAACACTTGCAACGGACCAGGGGAGACGAAATGGCAGGGCGGCGGAACACAACCCCATCGCGGCATAGCCGAGCAGAAAGTACCCCATAAAACCGGCGGGAATCGCGGGCTGTCCCGTGAGCGCGTGAGCGGCCTCCTCGAACCCGAGGACGATCGCTCCCAACAACAATCCGCCGCCCACCCGGTACCACATGAGGCGAGCTTATCCGGAATGGAGGTTCGGCGGGCGACCTACAGCGAGCAGGACGCCAGCGCAAATTCCATGCGCTCTTCGGCATTGCGCCATTCGGCGCTTTCGTAGTCCGCCTTAGCGAAGTCGTTTTCTGCAGCAACCAAGTCAGCGTTGGCCTTGCCGCGGTCGATCTCTTGCGCGGGAACGCACTTTTCGGTGAGCACGGTGACACGGTCGGGGCCGGCTTCGACGAAACCGCGCCCGATCACGAACTTCTTTTCGGTACCGCTCGCCACGATCGTGCAAACGCCGCATCGAAGCAGCGACATCACGATATCGTGGCCGGGGAGGACCCCAAATTCACCTTCCCAGCCTGGAACGCGTACTTCCGCGGCAAAGCCCGAGAACACTTCTTTGGTCGGGGTAACGATGTCCACCTGCAGACCGCTGGATCCGGAGGGGAGAAGGTCGGTGGCCATGGATGACTCCTGAGGTTCAGATCAGCCGACGGCCAACTTCTTGGCTTTTTCGAGCACATCTTCGATGGTGCCCACGAGGTAGAACGCGTCTTCGGGAAGATCGTCGTGCTTGCCGGAGAGGATCTCCTTGAATGCACGGATGCCGTCTTCCTTGGTCACAAAGCGACCTTCCAAGCCCGTGAACTGCTGGGCCACGAAGAACGGCTGCGACAGGAACTTCTGGATGCGGCGGGCGCGGAACACGGTCTGCTTGTCTTCGTCAGAAAGCTCGTCCATGCCCAAGATCGCGATGATGTCCTGGAGCTCTTTGTAGCGTTGGAGCACCTTCTGAACGTCGCGCGCCGTCTGGTAGTGGTCGGGACCGACCACCTGCGGGTCGAGAATTCGGCTGGTGGAATCGAGAGGATCGACGGCAGGGTAGATGCCCAGCTCGGAGATCTTTCGCGAAAGCACGGTGGTAGCGTCCAAGTGGGCGAAGGTGGTGGCGGGCGCCGGATCGGTGAGATCGTCGGCGGGCACATACACGGCTTGCACCGAGGTAATGGAGCCTTTGTTGGTCGTGGTGATCCGCTCTTGGAGAGCGCCC
>SYKL01000272.1 GCA_005797785.1 Pseudomonadota bacterium
ACGAGACCGAAGATCAGCTGCTTTGTCAGATTGCAGATCACGTCGTCAGCGGGCCCGGCGATGTGGTGTTCGCGGACCTGTGCCGTCAGATCCTCTCAGGGGCGACGGATCTCCCCAAATATTGGCATGCGGATCCACCCTCTCTAGAAAAGCTCGTTCCCCCCTACGATGAATACACCGACGTCGACATCAAGCAGCGGTTGCTGTACGTCGAGGCTTCCCGCGGCTGCGCGTTCAAGTGCGAATTTTGCCTGTCTTCCCTCGACAAAACCGCTTGGCCGTTTCCGGTGGAGCGCTTTCTCGACGATCTCCGGCGATTACGCGAAAGAGGCGCTCACCACTTCAAATTCGTGGATCGCACCTTCAATCTGAAGGTGGATACCTCGATCCAAATCCTGGATACCCTCCTCGGATGGATCCACGAAACCGATGGGAAAACGCCGGATCTGTTCGCGCACTTTGAGGTGGTCCCCGACCACCTCCCGGATCGCCTGCTCGAACGGATGGCCCAATTTCCGGCGGGTACCCTTCAGCTGGAAATCGGATTTCAGACGTTCAATCCGGAGGTTCAGACCCGGATCTCCCGTCGACAAAACGATGAGAAGGCGCTGATCAACCTCAAACGCCTGCGGACCGAAACCCAGGCGCATCTACACACCGACTTGATCTTCGGATTGCCCGGAGAGACCCTGGAGAGTTTCGCCGCGGGCTTCGACCGGCTGATCGCCATGGACCCCCACGAAATCCAAGTCGGGATCCTGAAACGCCTTCGTGGAGCACCAATTTCGCGGCATACGGCGGAATTTGAGTTGGTGTTCGATCCTGATCCCCCCTACGCCATTTTGTCTACATCGACGGCCGACTTTCATACGATTCAACGCATGATCCGGTTCGCGCGGTTCTGGGATTTGATCGGCAACTCCGGTCGCTTTGTGTCCACCCGGGCGTTGATCCTAGGGGATTCTCCGTTCGCACGGTTCATGGCCCTCTCCGACCACATTTACGCGCTCACCAACCAGACCCATGAGTTCGCGTACGAACGGCTGATCGAAATCGCGTTCGACTGGCTCACCGGACCGATGGGCATGCCGATCGCACCCGTAGGAGAGAGCTTGGCGGCAGACTTTGCACGTAGCGGGGCCAAAGGTCGCGGATTCGTGGAAAGCCTGATCGAGAAGCGCACCCGACCCCAGGGAGAGCGGCAGGTGGTGCTTCAAAAGCGGCAAGTTCGAACTCAGGGGGCTCCGGCGAATTCGTAAAGTACTTTACGAATCGGACGGAACTCCACCGAACGACTAGCGCGAGTCGACCGGAGGGCTGCGGAGCGGGTCGCGCAGCGACCGAGCCGAAAGGCGAGTCCGAAGGGGGACGACGGCGTAGCCGGCGCGCCCAAAAGCGCTCCTCAGGTAGGCTTTGACATTTTGTCAAAAACGCGAGGAGCCACCTTATCCAGCATCCAACGCGTCCAATTTGGAAACCAACGCGAGGTGACCAACATCCCCGGGTACACCAGCCGAGCGCGTTCATTCTCCAGATGGGAACGAATCTTTACCGCGAGCACATCTGGCGTACCCTCCGGAACCAAGCGGTTGATGCCGGTGCGACCGCCGAGCGCCGCATACCCCTTTTCGCCGAGCTCAGTCGTGACTGGCCCAGGATAAACCGACAAAACCACCACCCCAGTGCCGAGAAGCTCACCCCGAAGCGCCTCCGAAAACCCCCCTAAACCTGCTTTTGTCGCCGAATAACAGGTCTGCCAAGGCACGGGCACCAGACCCGCGACCGACCCAACATTCACGATCGCCGCGCTCTTTCGGGCGATCATCCCCGGGAGCAGGTGGTGTGTGATGCGAATCGGAACCACAAAATTGAGGTTCAACAAGGATTCTAACTCGTCGGCGCCGATGGCCTCCGAACGGCCGGTGGGAGCGACTCCGGCATTGTTCACCAGCACGTCGATCGGCCCATGCGCCGCTTCCGCCGCCGGAATCCAGTCGAGCGCTTTACTCGGATCCGAAAGGTCGTGGGCAATTCCGATGCATCCACCGCCAATTTCGCCGGAGAGGCGGTCGAGCAGCTCACGGCGTCGGGCGACCAACGTCAACCGCGCCCCCGCCCGACCAAACTCCTTTGCCAAGGCTTCACCGATGCCCGACGAAGCACCCGTAATAACCACATGTTTTCCAGAGAGATTCACGGCAACCCCTTGCACCAGAGTGGGAATGTAGCGTGGACCGAAAGTGCGGCAGTAAACACCTTGTCCATTTCTGCAAATGGCGCCCGGGCGCGATAACGCGGATCCGGAAGGTGACATGCGGAGACTCTGGCCGATGTGGGTCGCGATCCCGTTCGCGCTTGCGGGGGTTTCCGTCGATCGTCGGCCGACTTCCTGGCGTGCGTCCGAATGCGGAGAGTGCCACACGGCGGAACATGCGGAATGGCAGACCTCGCGGCATGCGGTGGCTTCCACCAATCCGACCTTCACTGCGTCTTGGGAAAACTGGCCCAACGGCTGGTGTTTGGAGTGCCATGCTCCCCTGGAAGTGAGCCAGAAAGCGCGGCTCGGCGTACCGGCGGTGGCAGGAAACATCCATCGGCTGCCCACAGCCCCCCCGGGGGAAGCGTGGAACGAAGGCGTAAACTGCGCGGCATGTCACCTCCGTGAGGGATCGGTACTTTCCTCGAGGCCAAGTCCTGCCGCACCGCATCCAATCACGGTCGAACCCGGTCTATCGGACGGTTCGCTTTGCCAACAATGCCATGAGTTCACCTTCCAAAACCACACCCCCAAAGCGCCGTTTTCGAAGGGCGACACCCCTGCCCAGGCGACTTTCAGCGAATGGCAATCCTCCAACGCCGCGGCGGAAGGCACCGGCTGCGTCGACTGCCACATGGGACCGGTCGGACATCGGTTTCCAGGGGCGCATACGCCGAGTCTCGTTAAGAGCGCCCTGCGCGTCGAAGTCGTGCGCCGAAAACGAGAGGTGACCGCTACGCTTTCAGCGCCTCACGCGCCTCACCGCATTCCCACTGGCGATCCCTTCCGTCGATTGGTGTTGGAAATCTGCGACGATGAAAGCTGCGAAAATCCGACGGTGTCGCACACTCTGCGTCGGGTGTTCGCCCCCAACGAAACCACTTGGGAATTGGTGGAGGATCGAACCCTTCCACCGGAAACGACGGAC
>SYKL01000273.1 GCA_005797785.1 Pseudomonadota bacterium
AAACCAGCGCGCGCCGGTGAAATTCACTAAGGTTCCTGCCAAAACCCCCATGATCGCCGCGGCACCATAGTGCGTCTCAAACCACGGGAACCGCGAAAACAGGGCCATCGACGTGGCGTAATTGACGGAAAGGCCAGCCGTGCTCGTCAACACAAACCGGAGGTACCGGTTTAGTAAACCGGGTTTACCTTTATGGCGAAAGGTGATGTTGTCGTTGAGCGCGAAATACATACTGACGGCCGCAGCAAATCCGCCGATGCGCGCCCAACCAAACCAGATTCCAGCCCCTTCGACCAATGCGGTGAGCACGGCGAGGTCGACCAGCATTCCGATGGCGCCGACCGCGCAAAACAGCACCAGCGCGACCGGAATCGGCCAGCGCCACCGGTACAGCCGAAACAAGTGGGTAACGTATGCCACCTGTTCTTTGGGGGTCATCTTCGAACGCCCGTGCAGCCGATCCGTGAACGTAATTGGGATTTCTGCTGGGGATGAAATCCCTGATTTAACGAGGATCTCCAGTGCAATCTTGTAGCCGATCGGATTGAGATCGTCGTAGGGAACGACCTCGCGCCGGCACGCGAAAAAGCCGCTCATCGGGTCGTGAACCTTGGTGAGCGGGCGCGCGAGCAGGGTGGCGCCCCAAGAATTCAGCCAACGAAACGGCGACCAATCGACGGTTTCTCCGCCTTGAACGTAGCGACTTCCGATGGCAAACGGGCTGCCGCCTTGAAGCGCCCCCAACAACTCCGGGATTTTCTCGGGCGGATGGGACAGATCTCCGTCCATGCATACACAGAGGTCGTATTTGGCTTCGCGCAGTCCTCGGATTACCGCGGTGGCTAAGCCGCGTTCTTCGCGGACGATCGCCCGCACCGATGGCCCGAGCGCGCGCGCGAGGGCTGCGGTGCCGTCCGGTGAATTGTCGTCGACGATCAGCAGCTCAAACGCACGATTTTCGCCGTCCATGGCCGCTGCGATCCGCTGGAACAGGGGCTTGAGGTTGTCCCGTTCGTTGTACGTCGGAACAATCACCGAAACCGGCTCCAAAACCGGTGTTGGCGATGATAACCCCTGCGGTGTGCGTTCGGGCTGTGGCACGGGCCTGTTCGGGGACAAAGAGGTGCCCCCCCAGCTAACGCGGAACGGCAGCGGCGGGCATCTCTTGCGGGACTTCGCTGGGGTAGTTTCACCGGCCAATAGTCAACCACGTTGACTATTGCATGCCGACGATCGCCAGCAAATTGACGTTGGGCATGGCGCCCGCATTGTCGCGAATCATCTGTTGCAATGCGGGCTGTAGCCCCGCGATAATACGGGATTCGCCCATCCTCTCGGCGACCTGCTGCCCATCACCGGGGCGTCCGAGCGAGTTGGCCACGTCCCCGCTACTGCCGGCGATGGCACCCAACTGAAGGATGGTTCTTAGGCCTTCTAAGGTGCCTCCGGCGCGATGCACTTCGCTGTCCGCCGGCCACCGGATCTGGAGGTTGCTGAGCACCACACCGGGGTTGACCTGGGCGGAGTTCACCGTCGCCATGAGGCGTCCTTCCTGCCAGATCTCCATCTGGCCGGACACCTCTAGCCACCGCAGGCGAGCCGCGGCGGGATTCTGCTGCGAGCCGGATAAGAAGGCGTTGAAGCTGGCATGGCTGCCCGCGGGGATTCGCACCATCACGCCGCCCTGTTCCGTTTCGATCGGTGCGTTGATCGAAAATCGTGCCCCTGCTTCGAAGGTGGTTTCCGGCGCGGCGTTCGGTGCAGCGCCGGTTGCCGCGCCACTTGCCGCCGCTCCCGCGTCGTGGCCCGCTTGGCTGCTCGTACCGCCAGAAACCGCGGTTACCACCTGTTGCAAGTGCTGCACGAGGTCGGGGTCGGAGAAGGGGTCGTAGCCTGGGACGAAGATCACGGTGTTGGAAGCGGCGCCCCGCAGGCGGGCTGTCATGTCACTTTCAATGCCCTCGATCAGCGTCGTCGAAGAAAACGCGATCGTGGAGACCGGCTCGGCGGTAACGCTGACGGCACCCGTTCCAAAGGCGATGTGGGCGGCGGAGATTTCGTAGTTGGAGAGGGGCCAGCGGGCGTCGACGAAGATCCCGGGTTGGAAACGAAGGTCGATTCCATGGGTGCTGATCGAAGCGGTGGCGTTCGTGCCGCGGGCGGTACTCAGGCCGGCAAAAAAGTTGCCACCTAACTGATGTTCTCCGACACGAGTGCTCGCGGAGACCGAATCTAGGCCGATTCCAGCAGGGAGGCTGTCCCTCAAGGTCAACTCGGAGGCTGGCTCCTCTGTTCTCGGCATACAAGCTGCAATTTGTGAGTTGCTTGTCGCGGGCTCGGTCTGAGTCGCGGTGGAAGTCGCAGGCGGGCTCATCGAGGCTGCGGGTGCCGGGCAGTAGCGTTGGCCCATCGTGATTTCCGCGCGAGGAGTTAATATGATTCTAGGTCAAGGTGCCGGCGCCCGCGACCGGGAAGAGGGCGAGGCGCGGTTTGTGGAGCGCCGCCGCACGAACAACGAGGCAAAGAGCGCGCCTCCGATGGACAATCCGGAGGCCCCCGTGGAACATGAGCTCGGGACCAGCCATTGTGGGCATTGGTCGAGCACGGCGGGGTCCCCGTCATCACAATCCCCGGGCTTCGACGCATATCCTTCGGTGTCGCAGGCGCAGCCGGATCCGGCAGCGCAGGCCATCGGTGCGACCGCGCCCCCCATCTCGTCGTCATCGCCGTCTTGGTAGCAGAGAATGATCCCGTCGCAATCGGCATCGACGCCTTCGCCCACGATTTCCTCGGCGTCGGGGTGGACGTTGGGGTTTCCTTCGACGCAGTCGGCGCGTTCTGCCCACCATCCGCAGGAATCCGTTTCTACCGGGCCCAAATTGCCCGGATAACCATCCTCATCGTCGTCCAAGACATAACAACGGCGTTCCCCGTCGCAGTTTCGGTCGAGGTCGACCTCATTTTCCGCTTCCGGCTGGCATTCCAGTCCGTCGTGGCAAGGGAACACGGTCTCGTTTTGGTCATCGCAATCGTCGTCGTAGGCTGACCATCCGGCCGCGGTGCTGCAGTCTGGGACCCAGGTCTCGGCTAAATTACCTGCTCCGACGTGATCATTGTCTTGATCCTGAAAACACAGCCGGGTTCCATCGCAGTTCGGATCGGTGTTGATGTCCAGATCCGCCGGGCAGTCGGGTTGGAGAGGAGTGCATGGAAAGACACTCGCATCCTCGTCATCGCAGTCGCCGCCGTGGACGTCGCAATCGACGTAGTCGCCATATGCTAGGTCGCCGGTGCCCACGCCGTCGCCGTCGTCGTCGGGGAAACACCACCGAAGTCCGTCGCAGTTGAGGTCGGTGCCTGCGCTGATTTCGGGCTCATCTGCGCCCTGATGGATGTTCGGATTGCTGTCGTCGCAATCGTGCGAATTGGTGACCCAGCCATCTGGCTGGGTCTCGGCTTCCTCCCCTTCAGTCGAGCCTTGACCATCGCCGTCCTCGTCCGGGAAATAGAGCACAAGCTCGTCGCAGTCTTTGTCAAAACCCCCTTCGTCTTCGATTGCACCGGGGTGGTATGCGGGGTCGCCGTCGTTGCAGTCGCCGGAAACAGAGGCGTAATAGGACACGGCCTCGCACGTCTCCGCCTCAATTTCGCCGGCACTTAGTACAGCGCCATGACCATCTCCGTCGGCGTCGATAAAACACGCCAAGAGTCCATTGCAGTTTTCGTCGACGTTATTTCCACTTTCCTCGGCGGCGTCCGGACGAACGGCGTCGTCGTCGTCGTCGCAGTCGGATCCGCGGCCCGCGTACGGGGGCCCACAGACACCATCGATCAACGGAACCTGCACCGGCAACGCGCTGTCATCCCCGTAGGTATCGCCGTCGGCGTCTGGGAGGCACCACGCGAGTTCGTCGGGGTCACAGTCGAAGTTGGTGCCGAGCCAGTACTGGGGTTCGGCCGCGCCGGGGTAAACCAGGATGCTCGTGTCGTCGCATTCCTCGCGGGCTTCAAAACCATCGCCGTCGCCGTCGCCGTTCGCGTGTCCCGCCCACCCCGGATCGACCGGGTCGCCGTTGGCGTCTGCGCCTGCACCGTACAGGTCGCTCCAATACCCCAGTTCAAACCCAGCGCATTGGCTGTAGTCGGAATATTCTGGGTCGCCGAGCAACGCATTTGTGGCGATCCACCAAGTCGGAAACCCGCTGTACGCCGCATTGGGGTTTGCACGCGTGTGATCGATGACGTACTGCGCGCAGCTCTGAGTGGTGGAGTTGCTGCACGCCGGCCCCACCTGTGCATACACATCGCTTTCGGAAATGCCGTCTGGATCTTGGGCAAATACAGAGTTTTGAAGGATGAATTCGCCGGCGTCGGAGTACTTCGTTCGCACCGATTGGGCATGGTTGATGAAGGTGCCGAAACTGACGTACAGGAGGAGCGCTGAGTCGTCGCCGCTGGTCGTGTAGATCGCGTCGCCGGGGTGGGTCTCGTCGACGGTTGTGTCCTCGTTCACATCGCCCGATGCATCATTCTCGAAGAAGAGGACGTTCCCGAGATCCACCTGCGTGGGGTCGTGCGGGTTGCTGTCGTGAACCACTGCGAGGCCGCCGCCGGCGCCGCTGGTGTTACCGCAAAACCGCGTTCGTTTGAATGCGATGGTCCCGCCGCCGGTGGGCCCGATCCGGACCGCGCCGCCGATCCGATCGGCACTATTGCCGTCTAAAAGAACATCTTCAAACCGGGCTTCGGCGGCATTGCCGATGGTGATCGCTCCCCCATCGGAGGCGTGGTTGGAGACAAAGGCGCTGTCGGTCACCTCGACGTTGCCACTGCTGATCTGCAGCGCCCCCCCGACATCCGTGGCGGAGTTTTGTGAAAAGGTGGCGTGCTCGACCGTTACCGTGGGCCAACCCGGCGCTAGGCCGCAACTGCCGACGGTGATGGCGCCGCCGGTGTCGGCGCTATGGGCGCTGAACTCCAGGTTTACGTCGTCGGTGGCTCCGAGATCGGCGACCCCTCCTTGGATGCAGAGGGAGCCGCCGGACATCGACGTGCCCTCGTTGCCGTGGAAATAGCCCCCTTGGATCTGGAGATTGGCACTCTGTCCTGAGCTAAGGATGTCCGATCCGTGGGAGGCCCAGTTGCCGGCGAAGACATTGGTGTTGCTGAGGCTGAGGGCCCCCTCACTCCAGATCGCGCCGCCGAGCATGCCTTCAAAGCGGGTGTTGGACACAGTGGCGCTGCTGTCCTCGCCGATCCATAACCCGCGGGACAAAAAGGAAGTACTGCCGGTGAAGGTAACGGATTCCAGCTCCAAATCGGATTGATTTCCAACCAGGATCGGCCGGTGGCCAGAGTTGGGCGTCACACTGACGTGGTAGAGCATGACCGAAGCATTCGACGCGCACAACGGAAATAAGCGTTGTCCCTGCGTTGCGCCGAGCATCGTGGCGCATTCGCCCAGGGCGGTGACGGCGGAGGTGGCGCCGGTCTCGTTCGTGAGGGTGGCGCCGGCCCACGAGAGGTTTGGGCGCGGGGAAAGCGTGGCAAATGCGATGGTGACGTCGGCGTTGTCGTGCACCAGAATCGAAGGAAGCGCCTGCCCATTGCCGTTAATGCTGAGGTTGCGGCCGATGACGATCAGCGCTTCGGAGGTGGTCCAACCCGCGGGCAATTCAAAACCATCCGCTTCGGGGTGGTTTTCGATGGCCTCCTGCAAGGTTTCGGCGGTGCCGAGCGTATAAGTGGTCGTCGGCGTCACGGAGCCCGCGCGCACGGCCGACGACATCAGCAAGATCAACCAGGGCATGCCCGGGTACCGCATCGAACCCCCGTGTCAGTATGCCACACGGGGGCTTCAGCAGCGATCGGCGCTCTAATACCGCTCGAAAGGAATCATGATCGCGGCATTGTTGCCGTTGGATTGGATCGCGAGATCGAGTTTGTAGTCGAACACCTCGACCGGACCGTTCGGCGTTTGCACTTCTGCGGGAAACAGCTCCGAGGGGACCACCACGCTCAGTGTGCCCAAAAAGTCAACCGGGGTGGGGTGGGGGTAGTCTTCGCGGAAGTGCGCGATCTGTTGGCCGGCGTCGTCGATGGCGAACACCTCGACCGCGTAGGCGTACCCCAACATCAGCTGGGAATCGGCATCCAATGGCGGAAGAAACTGGATTTCGAGAGGGAGGCCCGTGGCAAACGGAACGGTCCCACCGTTGTAGGGGAAGGGATTGCCTGGGGCGCCGATCTTCTTGATGTACGGCGGCATAACGAACACTTCGAACAGGGTGGCGCCGATCTCGAAGTTGCCCTGATCGGTCTGGACCGCCGCTTGGAATTTATCCCCCGCCTCAGGAAGTACATGGGGGAACGCCCAGTTTTGGAAGCGTCCATCCGGTGACGACAGCAGGTGGTAGGAGGTGGCGGACCAGGCTTGGGCGCCGATGGTCGCGCCGTTGAGGTAGGGCTCGGATTGCATGGGATCCAACTTTGCATCCAGCAGGTGCACGCCATTGCCTGGAATCACTTCGAAGGTGATCAAAGTGTCCTCGCGGCGCGCGTCGTCGGCGGGCGGCCCGCCAGCGTAGTATACCTGTGCGCGGGAATAATCGAGCTTGAGATTTGTAAATACGTGAAAGTCAACCTGTGGACCATTGTTGGGTTGGTCCTGGTCGCAATCGTCCTCATCCGGGTCCTGGTCCTGGTCCTCGCCTTGATCGTCGTCATCGTCGCAACCGCCTTGGTTGCAAGTCCCGTTTCCTTGGTTGCAGGGGCCGTTTCCTTGGTTGGGGTGGGCGTTTTCCCACCCGGGGCCGTTGCGATTCGCGTCGGCGCTGGAAGCCCCTAGAGGGTTCGTTTCCGCTTCCGGATCCTGGGCACACGCGACCATCCACAACAGCCATCCGAGTCTCGATTGCATGGACACCTCTCGCGTCAACGCTTGCAGAGGCGGGGGGAGGTGTCAACCGAGCAGACTGGCCAGCCGGCCAGTCTCTCCAGCACTGAACGTGTGCTAACGTTCCGGCGGGAGGAAGCGGTGGACAACCCCTGGATCACCTTGCCCTCGGGTGTGTTGGATCTTCGGTCGGGGGTGTTGAAACGCACGGATGGAACCTCGGTAACGTTTACCCGTACCGAGCTTTCGCTCATCACCTATCTGATCGCCGCAGCCCCGAGAGTGTGCTCGGTCGAGGAGTTGTTGAGCTCTGTATGGGGTTATTCTCCGAGCAGCAACACGCGAACGGTGACGGTGACCGCCTCGCGGGTGCGTCAAAAGTTGAAACTGCAGGTCGAAGAAGGCGATTGTATCGTTGCCGATCGGGGTCGGGGCTACCATTTTGAACGCTCCCCCGAACGAAAACGCGTCCAGGCCGACATCCTGGCCGACGGGGTGACCGAGCAGGCGCGGGAGGCTCTGAAGCGTTTGGCGATCTTTCAATCCCCGTTTTTGCGTAATGAAGCGGAACAACTGGTCGGGGCTCTTTCGGAGACGGCGTGGACGGAGATCCGGGGGCACGGAGAACAGGTGATCGACGTGCGCGGACAAGAACGGTTGGAGCTCCCCTTAAACCTGCGGCAGTGGTTGTTTGAAGCGGTACCTTATGCCCAAAGGCGGGAGCTGTACGATCTTCACGCGCGGATCATCTTCGAACGTTATGTCGATCCTGAGCGCATTTTGATGGAGCCGGACGACGCCGAAACGGAGCTGCTGTTGGTGGCCGAGCACCAACGGGTGTGCGATCCGGCGTTGGCCACCGAAGCGGTGCTTCGCACGAAGGTGCTGATCAACGATACCTTGGACGACCGGTTAGCGATGGCCGAAAAGGTGCAGCAAGAAGCCACTCCGGTGGACCAGTTGCGCCTGGTTCAGTTTCGACTGCAGTGTGAGGTGGAAAGGGGCGGCTATGCAGCGGCGGTGATTGAAGCGGGTGAGCAGGCGCTTCAACAGGCGCTGACTCTCAAAGAACATACGTTGGCGGCGGAACTCAGTCTGGTGCTGGCGCTTCACCACCAGCGTTCTGCCCGTCATGAGGAGGCGCTTCAGCGGTTGAATGCCTGCGTTTTTCTTCCCCTTCCACCTATTTTGGCGGCGCAGGTACGCTTGAGACTTGCGGTGGTGCACATGGGGGCGAATCAGTTCTCGGCGGCCGAAGCGCTGTTAGCCGCATTGGTGGCGGACCCGGAGCCGCAGATCGTGCACAACGCGCGGGGGATTTGGGTGTCGTTGCTCCTTCGAGAAGGACGTGTGGAAGAAGCGAATCGTCGTGCGAGAGAGTTGGTTGCCGACGCGCTGACCGATGCGCGCCCGATGTTGCAGTTCAACGCTCAATGCGCCTACGCTGCCACCCTGGTAGCGATCGGCCAAAATGACGCTGCGAATCGGTTGTTGACTCAACTGCTGGTCCATCCCGCCGGTGGAGGGGCGCACTTGGCGTTGGGAAGGGTGCGAACGCTCTTAGCCCAAGTGCAGTTTCTACTGGGAAATGTTGCGTTGGCGGAAAAGCAGCTCGAGGTGGGTGAGTCGCTGGCACGCGAGTCCGCCCGAGACCGGAGTGATATCGCCGTACACCGCGGCTGGTTTGCGTGGTTCAGGGGCGATGTGGTCGCCGCAAAGGGACATTTTGCAGAAGCGGTGGACCGGTTCCCGTTGGGGATCGCGCAGCTCAGCCGCGCGTTTGGCGGCGATGAACCGCTTCAGTTGGCGGAACCCGCCGACAATGAAGAACATGGCGTATATGCGGTGTTAAACGCCGCACGCCGGGGTGAACCCCTCCCGAACGTCCAGGCGGGCGTGGCTCGGGTGGTTCGGCGTGCACTGGACAGATCGTAAAGCACTTTACCAAATGCGGAGGCGCACGGTGGATGCGCCAGAGCCGCGGGACCACACGGTCGAAAAGTAAACTCTCTTTACCACTTGGGCGCTTCAATCCGACGTCGGCGAGCGGCGAGCCCCGGCCAATTGTCCACAAGCACCGCCTACATCTCGGCCGTGCGGATAGCGCACCATGGTGCGGACCCCCGCCGCCTGCAGTTGTTTTTGGAACGCCAACACCCGCTGATGCGACGGCTGGCACAGGCCGGGATCGGGGCCAGGGTTGGCGGGGATCAGGTTCAACCGCGAGGGGACATCCGCAAGCCATTGGCTGAGAAGCACGGCGTCATCTGGGGAATCGTTGAAACCGTCGAACAGGATGTATTCGACCAGCACTTCGCGGCCCGGCGGCATGGCCTCCAGAAGTGCGCTTTTCAGCTCGGCAAGGCCGACGCGTTGGTTGATCGGCATCACTCGGCTTCGGCGTTCGTCGTCGGGCGCGTGCAGGCTCAGCGCCAAATGGGCCGGCGAACGGGAGAAAAAGGGACGGAGTTTGTTGGCGACACCTACCGTGCTCACCGTGATCCGTTTGGCGGACAAGCCAAAGGTGACGGAGTCGCACAGCAATTCGATGGCGTCGACGACCGCATCGAGATTGTCGAAGGGTTCGCCCATTCCCATGAACACCACAT
>SYKL01000031.1 GCA_005797785.1 Pseudomonadota bacterium
ACTCAAGCGAATTTTGGCCTACTCCACCGTCAGCCAATTGGGCTACATGTTCCTCGCTCTTGGCGCGATGGGCTGGCAGGCGGCGATCTTCCACTTCACCACCCACGCGGCGTTCAAAGCCCTGTTGTTCTTGGCCGCCGGCTCGGTGATCGAAGCGGCACACCACACCTCCGACATCCGAAAGCTCGGAGGACTGCGCACTTCCACCCCATTCTTGTTCGGAGTGTTCACCATCGGCGCTGGAACGCTGGCCGCATTACCGCTGGTAACATCCGCATTCTTCAGTAAGGACGAGATCTTAGCGGTGGTGTTCACCCAGGGACCAAACGGTCTGGGACCCGCTCTGGCAATTCTCGGTGTATTCGGCGGATTTTTGACCGCACTGTACAGCTTTCGGATGTGGTTCCTGGTGTTTTTCGGGCCCGAGCGCACCCCCGCTCACGATCATTCGGGTTGGCGTATTCGGCTTCCTCTGCTGCTTCTCGCCGTGATGTCCATCGGATTTTCGGTGCTGGCACTGCCAGGAATCAGCCTACCACACCGCGTTCTGCACGGGGTTCTCGGCGAAGGTGCGGAGATTTCGCACGCGGTGGAATTTGGCCTGATGGGCGCTTCCGCCGTGATGTCCCTGTTCGGACTCGGGCTGGCCGCCGCCCTCTACCGGAAGGGCGACGATGCCCTCCAGCTCGGATTGTTCCGGGAGGGATTCCACTTTGACGCGACGTACGACCTGCTGATCGCCCGACCGTTCTTGGCGATCGTCGGCGAAGATCGGGAGGACTTGATCGGTCGCTTCAGCGATGCCTTTAAAGTGATCCCGGCGCTCGCCCAGCAGACCATCGCCCGCCTGCAAACCGGACAAATACAGTGGTACGCCGCCGCCGTGATCGCCGCGGTGATCGCACTCGTCGGCTATGGGGAATGGAAATGAGCGTCCTAGCCTTCTTATTCCTGTTTGCGCTCGGCACCGTCGCCACCTTAGCGGCGGCCTCCTTGTCGCCCGCCGGCGCCCGATTGTCCGCTGCCGTCACCGGTATTGCCTGCTCTGCCCTCGCGTTAGCCATGCTGTTCGGCAAGATCGCAGCACTCCCCTCCCAGTGGGACCGACCGACACCTTTTGGCGCATTCTGGAACTTGGCAGCGGATTCTACCTCGCTATGGATGTTGTTCCTGTTGGGAGCGGTGACCGCGATCGCCGCAGGCGCCACCAACATCAACAAAATGACCGGTGTAGGCAACTTTCTCGCCGCATTGTTGGGGTGTTCGGGCGCGGTGGCTGGCGTGTTCTTGGCCCAAGACGCCCTGTTGTACTTCATGTTTTTCGAGGCGATGTTGGTCCCCGCTTGGCTGATGCTGGCCCATTGGGGCGACACCGCTGATGGATGCAAGGGCGATAGTGCCACCGCAAACAAGTTTTTTATCTACTCCCAGACCGGCGGCCTACTGATGTTGCTGGCGGTGATCACGCTCGCCGCCTTACACCAACGTGAAACCGGTGTTTGGTCGTTCTCGATCGACGATCTCGCCGCGACCACGGTTCCGCCCGAGCGCGCGCGCTGGCTGGTCGCCGCTTTGTTGTTGGCTTTTGGCATCAAGCTGCCCGTCTACCCCTTCCACGGCTGGCTGGTGGACACCTATTCCAAGGCGCCCACGCCCGCGGTCATCCTATTCTCCGGCGTGCTTTCGAAGACGGGAGCCTACGGAATCTACCGATTGGCGCTTCCGCTATTTCCAGCTGCATTTTCTGAGTGGGCGTACACCGCCGTTCTTTGCGGAACGATCAGCATCCTGTATGGTGGCTATCTGGCCTATTCTCAGCAGGACGTCCGCAAGCTCGCCGCCTTCACCAGCCTGAGCCATCTAGGCTATGTATGGATCGGCTTGTTTTCAGGTTCCCCCCTTGCGATCCGCGGAGCCGTCGTGCTGATGGTCGCGCACGGATTTTCAAGCGCTGGAATGTTCCTGCTCGGGGACGCCCTCGCCGAGCGCGCCGGCACCCGTCGCCTCGATCAGATGGGAGGGCTGGTAAAAACCGCACCTTGGCTGGCGGGCGCCGCAACGGCGATCGCAATGGCCTCGGTGGGCCTGCCGGGATTCGGCAATTTCATCGGTGAGTTCTTGGTGCTCGCGGGGACCTACGGGCGATACCCGATCGCGGCCGTCTTCGCGCAGCTCGGCGTGCTCATCGCCACGCTATACGCCTTAGGGATGGTTCACCGGTCGCTTTTGGGCCCCGAAAGAGTGAAGTCCTCCCAAGGAGATCTCGACCTGCGCGAAAAGGTGCTGTTCGGCGGAATCCTCCTGGCGCTCCTCTTCCTTGGGTTTTCGCCACAACCCGTGATCGCCGAATCCGCTTCGAGCCCGGTCGCCGAGGTCCTGCCATGAACTTCCTGGAAGTCGCCCCGATCCTCGGCCTTGGAGCCGCCATCATCGCAACGATGAGCGCCGCCGCATGGCGAAGAAACAGCGATGTCAGCCTCGGCGTGACCCTCGCCGGGGTGGTCGGTTCGCTCGCCTTGATCGTATACAGCGCTTCGGACACCACCGTCCAAAGTGCCGGGCAAAGTTTGTTCTTGATTCGGGACGCCGCTGCCACTACCGGATGGTGGATCGCCCTTTTGGCCGCCGTGCCGCTCGCGATCACCGGCCGCGCCTGGATCGCCAAAAATGGCCTCGACGACTTTGAGGAATACCAGCTTCTTCTTCTTCTCTCGACCTTCGGCGTATTGGTGTTGGCGTCCGCCAACCACTTCGCCACCCTGTTTTTGGGGATCGAAATTACCAGCGTCGCGCTGTACGGTCTGGTCAGTTTCCGCTTTCAGCGCTCAGAATCGCTGATCGCCGGTAGCAAGTACTTACTCCTGGGCGCCGTCTCCAGCGCCATCCTGCTGTTTGGTATCGCCCTGGTGTATGCAGATACGGGCTCCCTTTCGTTGAGTTTAAGTTCGGCCCCTAGCCCCACCGCCGCCATCGGTCTGTTGCTGATCCTAGCAGCGGTTTCGTTCAAATTGGCCTTGGCTCCGTTTCATCTCTGGTCGCCAGATGTCTATGCGGACGCTCCCGCACCAGGAACGGCGATCTTGGCGTCGATCGCCAAGGTCGGCGCGGCGATCGTGGCCTGGCGCCTGTTCTGCCCGTTGATCCCCACTTCCGATCCCATTCACTGGGGATTGTTGGGGTTGTCGGTGCTGTCGATGGTGGTCGGCGCCCTTTACGGGTTGACCCAGACCCGAGTACGCCGGATCCTAGCGGGTTC
>SYKL01000274.1 GCA_005797785.1 Pseudomonadota bacterium
GCTATTCCGGTTCGTGCAAGCAAAGTCTCCTCACCGCGACGGGGCCGCTCACCATGAATTTCCACGACCTCTTTGAGCTCAACCCCCGGGTGTCACTCGCGGTGGCCGCTACGGGTCTTCCCTCCTACGATTTCGACTTTCGACGATTTCTGACCGTGCGCTCATTGTTCCACTCCACCGAAGCCCCCCTCCTGCTTCGGATCGGTGCGATTCCTGACTACGCGAAAGTCCAATCGGACGCGGCAGACTTGGGCTTCCGACTCCTACAGTCGGCAGAAGAGCACAACCGAGCGTCTCTATTGCCCTGCTGGTACCCCCGGTTGGAAGGTCTGACGCCCCGCAGCATCTGGTTCGACGAGCCGCCCACGATCGAACAGGTCGAAGCGGAACTCACTTGGCCGGTTTTCATCAAGGGGACCCGACAAACCAGCCGACACCAAGCCAACCTTTCCATTGCCAGAGATCCTGGCGATCTTGCCCGAATCTTGCGGGCCTGGGCCCAAGATCCCATCCTGCATTGGCAAGGGATGGTGTGTCGACAGTTTGTACCCCTTCAATCCGTGGGTGTCGCCCGGCCAGGCGAATTGCCGCCTTCTCTGGAGCTTCGTTGTTTCCTCTGGCAGGGAAAAGTGATTTCCATAGGCCGATACTGGGCTGACATCACCTACCCGGTATCGGAGGACGACTTGCACCGCGCCAAGGCCCTGGCCACCAAAGCCGGAACACTACTCCAAGTCCCCTTTCTGGTGGTGGATGTCGCCAAGACCCAAGCGGCGGACTGGATCATCATCGAATGCAATGACGCGCAGGAGTGCGGGTATTCGGGTGTTTCAGCACTACAACTCTGGCAGACCATGCAACAGTCGAGCTAGGGCAGCTACGAAAACAGGAACGGCCAATCCTCCGCCAACAGCCCGCTTTCGATCTCCTTTAACGCTTCAATATTCCCATCTTCGAACAGCATCGCCGCAGCGACCCGTCGAACCAACGGAAGATCGGCTGGAGACTCCTTGGGTGTACCGGCAATATCCGCAAGCGTGATGTGAACTTCCTGAATCTGCTCTTCGTCCAAATGGCCAAAGTCTTGCAGTAACTTCAGGAATGCCACGGCTCGACCGGTGAGCCTCACCCGCAACACTTCATTCATCGCCAGCCTCTCCCCGGAGAATAACGCTCGCCCGGCAATTTTACCACCTTTCCTTCCATCTCCAAGCGGACCAAGTCCACCCGGATCTGCCGCACCGAGCGACCGGTGTCGGCGGCGACTTCATCGATCGTAGCTCCTAAAAACAATCTTTGCAGCCAAAATTCGGTGGCCAGCGGTGCGCCGCCCCAGCGCCGCACGAACTCCTCCACATCCACCAACACCTGCGCCCCCGCCGCGATCAAGTCGAGGCATCCCCGGCTCTCCTCGGCCCCCACCGGGCCCGGCACGGCGAACACCTCCCGCCCTTGGTCCGCCGCCGCGCCGGCGGTCCGAAGTGCCCCGCTGCGCGCTGGGGCCTCCACCACCACCACCGCCTCCGACAACCCCGAAATCCACGCGTTGCGAACCGGAAAGGTGTGCGGACGAGGCTCCACCGCATCGTGCCAGGTGCTCAGCAGCGCCCCGCCATGATCCAAAATCTGCGCGCGAAGCCGATCATGGCACACCGGCGCCGTGTGGGCCAAGCCATGTCCGAGGACGGCCACCGTTTTCCCGACGGCCAATGCGGATAAGTGGGCCTGACCGTCGATCCCTCGGGCGAGGCCGCTCACCACAACGATCCCTCGACTGGCCAGCTCATGCGCCAACTTTCTAGCGATCGCCTTGCCGTAAGCCGTGCACCTTCGGGTGCCCACGATCGCCACTGCGCGATCGGAGATTGCCGAAATCTCTCCTTCTACCAAAACTACCGGCGGAGGGCAGGGAATGTCTCGAAGTCGTACGGGATAGCGTGGATCATCAAAAGGCAGTGCGATCCCCCGGGTACGGCGGGGTGACGCGCGCGACCAAGCGGACGCCCGAGCCCGAGGAACTCCCGCCGCAACCAACGCGGATTCTCCCTCTTGCAACGCGCGGAGTCCACCGACGCGCTCCGCCAACACCCGGAGATCGAGTGTGCCCAATTGTTCCATCGCACCTGACCAGAATGCTGGAATTTCGTCCATCGTGCCCCCCTGACCCTTTCTATGCCCGCCGTCGGGCGCCCGGAGTTGCATCGGGTTCAGATTTCCGCCCAGAAAACCATCGAAGGAAGGCGTGAATTCATGGATGCGCGGCAGGGGGCGAAGGGGCGCGGAGCGGTCGCCGGAAAGCGAAGCTTGTAGGCGACGGAACCCCCGCAGCACCCGACGGCGAAGCCGGGCCGCCCAAAGCGTTCGTCATCGCGGACGGCCCCAAATGGTAAACCATTTTACTATATGAGGTTCAGCGCTTGACCGGCTTGGGTTTCGGAATACCCGCAGGAAGCTCCAAAGTCTCCCAGGCGGCCTGAGCAGCAGCTTCATCGGGATAGCCACCGACGGCCACCCGATGTTTCGGAACACCATCCACAAGTTCGTACCAAATCCAGGCAGAAACCCCTGCTTTTCGAAGCTCGTCCCGCTGCGTCACCGCGGCCCCGGCATCCAGATCCTCGCTCACCACCAATGTCCACACCGCACCTGAAGGTGCCGCATCTCCGACAGGAATTCCTGGAGCGCCGCTCGCTTCGACCGCCGTCGGATCGCCGCTCACCGCAACATTGGACTCGGGAGCAAGGAGGTTGTCCGAAACCCGAGGAGTACGGCCGCTTAATGCGTCCGGAAACGTCAGATCTTCCACTCCGCCACGAGGCCGAGCGCTGGCCTCCACTCGGGCAAGCAACTCCACGAGCTGTTCATCCTCTTGGATCGCCGAGGATTCGGCAACCGGAGCAGGCGAGGTATCGCGGCCGACGACATACCCGAGGGCAAAGGTGGTGCACGCCAACACCAAAACGCCGGCTCCCATCGCCCGTAAATGACCACGGGACACCCACAGATCGCGTGCATTGCGCTCTCGCGACAGCTCGCCCATCGATCACTCCTCGGCACCGCGATCCGCGGTCCAATCTCGCATACCAGGATGCCACTGCAACAGCTCTACGTCGACGTCGATCAGAAAACAATCCCCGGAAGAATTCACCAAAGCGTGAACCTGATCGAGAGTTGACCGGATCAAACGTGCATCCTCGCCACCTGTGGTAATTATCAACGCGCGGCGGGAACGCGATTCACCGACGTCCAATTCGTGCACCGACACATCAAACCGGTGGCGCACGCGATCGCGCAGGCTCGCTGCGACACGACGGCTGTCTTTCAGGGATTGCGCCCCAGGGACCTGGAGCACCAATCGCATCGCGCCCAACCAGACGGACGACATCAGGCGTTAATCTGTTCCTGAACGTGCGTTTCGACGATGTCGCCTTCTTGGATTTCGTCAAACCCATCGAGGCCGATACCGCAGTCGTACCCGGAGGAAACCTCGCGAGCATCGTCCTTGAAGCGCTTCAGCGTCTTGATCTTGCCTTCCCAAATCTTCTCGCCATTGCGCATCAAACGAGCGCCAGCGTTGCGGCTGACCTTTCCGTCGATGACATGGCAACCTGCGATCTTGCCGAACTTGGAAATGTTGTAGACAGCACGAATTTCGGCCGCACCCTGGCGAACTTCCTTGTACTGCGGGCCCAGCAGGCCGCTCATCAACGCGGTGACCCGATCGAGGACCGCATAGATGATGTCGTACAACTCGGGGACTACACCCTGGCTTTCCGCGGCCTGGCGAGCCATCGCGTCGACCTTAACGCTGAACCCGATCAACAGTGCGCCATTGGCAGCCGCGAGGTTGACGTCGGACTCGGAGATATCACCGACCGCCGAATGCAATACGCGAAGCTCGGTGCCGTTGATCTCGAGCTGACCGAGGGCGCCGCGAAGCGCTTCCAAAGAACCTTGGACGTCACTCTTCACGATCACATTCAAGGTCTTCTTCTCGGCGGCGTCCGCCTGAGCGTAAATATCTGCAGCGGTACGTCGACCGGTCGACACCAGTGCTTGGTCGCGCTTTTCTTGGGCGCGGTGCTCGGCGATCGTACGGGCGTCCTTTTCGTTTTTCACGACGTGGAACGGCTCGCCTACGCCCGGAACCTCGGACAAACCAAAGATTTCAATCGGCGTGGAAGGAGGAGCCTCCTTGAGCTGACCACCGTTGTGATCGTGCATCGCGCGGACACGGCCCCAGGAAGATCCGAGAACCACATTATCGCCGCGCTTCAACGTGCCTTTTTGAACCAACAGGGTAGCCACCGCACCGCGGCCGCGCTCCAAGCGGGCCTCGATGACCACGCCTTCGGCGTGGCGGTCCGGATTGGCCTTGAGCTCCAAAACCTCGGCTTGAAGCAGGATCGCTTCGAGCAATTCGTCGATGCCCTGCTTCTTGAGCGCGGACACCGGGACGAACATGACGTCGCCGCCCCACTCTTCAGGGACAAGGCCGAATTCACCAAGACGATTCTTGATGGGATCGGCGCTGACGCCGGGCTTGTCCATCTTGTTGACAGCCACAACGATAGGTACACCGGCGGCTTTGGCGTGCGAGATGGCCTCTTCGGTCTGAGCCTGAACGCCGTCGTCGGCGGCCACCACCAACACCACGATGTCGGTCAGGTTGGGGCCGCGCGCACGCATCTGCGTAAACGCCGCATGTCC
>SYKL01000275.1 GCA_005797785.1 Pseudomonadota bacterium
GACACCGACACCGACGGGGTCGACACCGACACCGACACCGTGATCCCGGAAACGGACACCGACATCCAAGATACCAACGACACAAGCTCCGTTTCTGCCGCTGAGCTAAGCGGCGAAATTGGGGGGTGTCGCTGCAACTCGGGGGGCTCAGCAGCTGCGGCAGCCCTACCCGCCCTCGCCCTGCTCGTCAGCACTCGAAGGCGCCGGAACTCCTAGATGAACCGACTTTCACTCTGCATGATCGTCAAGAACGAGCAGGAAATGCTGCCCGCTTGCTTGGCGTCCGTGCGTGGAGTGGTCGACGAAATGATCATCGTCGACACAGGAAGTGTCGATCGAACTAAAGAAATCGCCCTTGCCGCCGGGGCAAAGGTGGTCGATTTCGCCTGGTGCGACGATTTCGCCGCTGCCCGAAATGCTGCCCTACCCCACGTGACCGGGCAATGGATCTTAGTCTTGGATGCCGACGAACGCCTCGTCGCAAGGGACGCTGGCGAGATTCGGCGGGCGATTCAAGATCCATCGCTCGATCTTGGTCTTCTCCCTCTTCACTCCGCCAGCCGTGTTGACGCACGAGACGAGGAAGTCTTGTCGGGGGAGGCAAGGCGAGGCGAAGCAGTTCTGCTTCCGCGGCTTCTTCGGCGTACACCCGACCTGTTTTGGGACGGCGTCGTCCACGAACACGTAGCTCACTGGATCGCCAAACGCGTAGAACGGTGCCGCGGTGTGGCGGCTTCCATCGTGCATCTCGGCGCGGTCCCTTCTGTGCGCGAGGCGCGCGCAAAATCCGAACGGAACATTCAACTGCTTCGCCGGCGCGCGCAACTGGAACCCCAGAATCCCCTCCCATATACGTTCCTTTCTCAAGAATATCGAAACGTCCAACGCATCGAAGAGGCGGACCTCGCCATCGCGCAGGCCTGGCGAATGCTCTGCCGCCTCGCTCCAATTCAAAACCCAAAGCCGCAAATTGTCGATACCGCCACGCTGATGGCGCACGTCTGCATCGAGAAACACGATCCGGCCGCGGCACTCCAGGTCCTGGACCTCGCCTTTTCTTGGCATGCAAACCACCCAAACCTCTGGTTTCTTCTTGGTTTGGCGCATCAGTTAGAAGCGTCCCAAGCCACAAACCAGGCAGACCGCCGTGCGGCCTACCTCCGAGCCATCGACGCACACCAAAAATGCGTGAGTATGGACGGCCGCGCATTTCCGGAAGAAATGCTGGCGGGGATCACAGGAGCAACCGGCTGGTTTCACCTCGGCAACATTCTTCTCCAACTCGGTGAGTTGGGCGATGCGGAGGCTGTTTTTTCAACGGCGGTGAAAAACTACCCCAATGAAAAACGCCTTGCGATCGGGCGTGCCCTCGTGCACATCGAACAGGGCAACGCACTCTCTGCATTGTCGGCGATGGAACCACTGATGGCTCAAGGTGTGTGCGACGCCTGGGCGATCGCTGCGGCCGCCGCCGAGTCACTCGGCCAGTACGAAGACGCTGCTTTCTTCCTCAAACAAGTTCGAGGAGAGGCGATCGTCCCGCTGAGCCTGGGGCTCGCTACATCGGTTGAACGCACGCTCTCGTTGATCTCGGGTAAGCCGATCGGGGGTCTCGACGTCGCCGGCCGGTTGAACGCGCTAATCACCCGCAAGGCACTCCCGCGAGGATTCGAGACTGCCAACGCCTACTCACGCGCACGTGTAGCGCACACGGTCCGACTTCTGGCAAAAAGAGGTGACGGAGCCGCCATTGAAACCCTGCTGGAACCCCGCGCCGAGCAGGCGTTGCCCGGTATTCACGATGTCGTCAAGAGCACGTTAGCAGAGATGGGTATCAACGCCGAAGAGGATTCAGAGCCTGAACTGCTGGTGATCGGCGGTCCATACGCCAGGGGTCTGCTGGCGGCGCTTTCCAAACACCCCAGATTGGTGGATGTCGAGCGTTCCAACCTCATCGGCGCCGCGGCAGATGACTCGCGCACCCGAAGAATTCCTGGCCGCGAAGACCTACTTGCGCGGATTTTTGCCGTTGGAAAGAGGGGCCGCGCGATCGTTGTTGCGAACGAGCCTTTGTCGGTGTGGCGGGCCGCCTTCCCCCATTGCCGAGCCATCACGGTCGGCGAATCGTCCAATGACCCGATGACACGCTCGTTTCCAGCCAACGCTATCGAACAGCCGGAGCAGCTCCTCCGCGACGCCCTGGCTTTCATCGGCGAGGTGTGGACCGACCGTGTCTTAGGAAGCTTTTCACCGCATCTAAATGGAATGACCACAAAAGTGCTAAACTCACCTCAACCTCCGCCGAACAGATCCGCGGAACCTGTCGCTGGAGGCCTACGATGATCGCCGTCTTGATCGCGGCCGCCGCCTGGGCTGCCCCCGAAGTCCTGCCCCCCACCGAAACGCCGAAACAGCCGTTGTTGCACGATGTTCGGCTGATGATTCGCGGGATGGCCGAAAGTCTTGAAGACGACGGCATTGGTACCGTCTATGGAAATGGGTTCCGAGCCGGCGGTGTAGGCTTGGTGGTTCCCATTTGGAACGGCCTTGGCGTCGAGGTCGAATTCGCGTATGCTCGGATGAAGCCTAAGGATGAAGGCACCAACCGGCTGGAAATCATGCCGATTTCGGTGCCCATCGAATGGAGCTTCGGCGACCGCAACGGCCGACTCGACGTCTTCTTAGGCGCTGGCCCCAGCTTCACCGTTTTCAGCGAGCGCCACGGCCCCAACGAAGAGGGAATCTCCGTGACGCGCGGCACAAGAGTAGGCATCGATACTCGCGTAGGTGCCCGCTTCGACCTAGGTTTAATCAAGCCACCGATGCCGCCCGCCAACGCGGGTCCCCTCCGCGCAATCGAAATCGAAATTTACCTCGGACGTCGCTTTCAAATGCCTCATAATGAAAGCTGGACTGGATTCGATCTGGCAGCATGGCGTGGTGCGATCTCGCTCGGCCTGAGGTTCTAAGTGACCTGGATTCTGTTAGCCATCGCCGCATCCTTTGGAGCCCCCGTGGAGGGCAGGATCGAGCTTTCTTTATCGCCGGGCGCACGCACGGTGATTTTCCCTCGCTCGGACCCGGACAAAGTCGAAATCGGCATCTATCGGAATCGTGTCCCGATCGACATTCCCTCCTTCGGAACCCAGTGGCTGGCCAACACCAAAGTGACCTCCGTCGGCGGCGGCACGTGGTTCTTAGAACTTCAGGTTCGCCGTCCAGAAATTGATGCTCGCCTGGAGGGCGACGACCAGAACCGGGTGGTGGTGCTCGCCCCGGGCAACCCCGATCTTGTTCGCGCCGGAAAAACCGCAACCTCCGCCGAACTCCTGTCCGGCACCATGCCACGCCGCATCGACGCCAGCCCGGGCGCCGCGCTGCAGCCGCTCTCCGGCGATGCCAGCTTGGTGACGCTCGACCCTTCGATTTACCCTCTTCCTCTCTACGCTCCTTCGATTCCCAACCTGCCGCAACCCTATCGGGAATGGCTGACCACGGACACTAGCGCGGATTGGGACGACATCGCCCGTTATCGCAAGGCGATCCCCGATTGCGTCCCGAACTGGCGCACTTCCACCACTCGAAAATGCACCGCGGAAGAGGAGCTGCGGCTCACCACCGCCAGCGTCCGCCTTGGTCTGACGCATATGGATCTGGGGTTCGCACGAGAAGCTTCTTACTACCTCGATGAAGCGGCGCACGGCCAGAAGTTCAACACCCCAGCTATCCACTTGGCACGCGCACGCGCCGCCTATGGTACTCGGCGGTGGAATGAAGGCCGCGAGCGCTGTGCCGCGGTGAAGGAGTCCGGGGGCGACGAAGCTCTGGTATTGGAGTGCCTAGGCGTTGCCTCGTTGGCGACGGCCAATCCGCCACCGACCGAAACCGCACGGGCCCTCCTTGCCAAGTCCAAACGGCCGCAAGCCCGCCTTTTAGCTGCGGAACTGCTCCAAAAAGACAACCGGCATTCCGAAGCACTGCCCGTACTTCGGGAGGTGGTGGACGTACTCGAACCCTCTTGGCGAAGACGAGCCGCCGCAGCACTCGGCGACGCCGCCGCCGCAACCGGAAATATGAAAGCAGCGAGCTTCTTTTGGTCGCGCGTGGATGCACACGGTGATCTCGGGGAAGTGATCGACCTCCGGGTTGAAATGGGCGAAATGCTCAAAAGTGGCCCACGCTGGTGGCCTTCCCGCATTCCCCGTTTGATCGCCGCTGCACGGCAGAGCACGCCGGTTGCGATCGAGGCCCGCTACTTGTTGGCTCAGGTCGCCGAGTCTTACGGCGACCCGGAACAAGCGTCCGAGTACCTCGTCATGTTGATCGACAGAAATCGGGCGTTGGCACTCCGTTCCGACGTTCCAGAACGACTCGTTCGAGTGTGCTCGCCGCGCTTGGCCGACCTGCACTCCCAAGGTCGCCACGTCGAAACGGTCGCTTTGTTCCGGATGTGTTGGCGACCGATCCTCGACGAGGTGATCTCGGACACGTCGGCGTTGGAGGCGGTCCGCGCTTCCATGGAAGAGATCGGCATGTTCGAGCATGCCCTCGATCTTCAGCAGCGAATCGCGGGAATTCAGTCCCGTGAAAATCGCGACACGGTTGAATCCCTCGCCGCGCTCCTTCGTCTATACGCGATCCATGGCAAAGGGCGTGAGGCGCTGGAGACTCTGGCATATACCAGGAAGAAACTCGGTGCTCAGGTCAGCGGACCCCAGTTTGCAATGCTCGAAGGTATGGCCAAACAAGCCGCGGACGACGTCCCTGGAGCCATTTCGGCGTATCGACGTGCGAACGTGCCTGGTGACCTCGGTTTTGAAGCTAAACTCCGAACGGCATTATTGCAGGCCGACAACAAACAGTGTCCGGCCGCCATTCCGACTCTAAAGGCCTCCATCGCCGAGTTCGACCGCGCTAACCTGCCTCGAAAGGCCGGGGCGAAGGAGGTTCCGCCCGTCAAACTGCCCGCCGATCTCGAACCCGATCTCGTTCGGCTCACTTTGGCGCATTGCTACGAGGCCACAGGCAACACCGAAAGCGCGATTGCCGTAGCGATAACGCTCGCTGAAAACACAAAAAGTAAGCCAATCAAACAGAAGGCGAAGGATTTCGCTACGCTGGTAGGCTTCCGACGAGGCAATGCCGCCCCCCCCAAGGGCATCGATCCTGACAATCCCGTGTGGAAAGCTCTCCTCGAAGAAGAGCGCCAGTCAGCGGAGTTTTCGGAGAAAGTGCGCCGTGCGATCGGACCTGACACAAAAAACCGCTAAATCCGGTCCCGCCGCAGCCGAAGGTTGATCGTCCCCCTAGGAGGGTGAGATGAGAGACCTCCTTTTCGATCCACTCATCGGAAACATGCACACCGTGCTCGACCTGCGCATGCAGCAGCACGCGTTGACGTCGACCAATTTGGCGAACGCGAGCACTCCCGGCTTCAAAGCTCGGATGATCGACTTTGAAAAATTGCTCCCAGACGTCATGGACAATACGACACCACCGGCTTTGTTACGGTCCGATAGTCGCCATATGCAAGGTACCGGCGATGGTATCAATCCCACCGTGGACGAGCTCGAAGCAAGTCCTTGGTCGCTGGACGGGAACTCCGTCGTTCCCGAGCGCGAAATGGCACGTCTGGCCTCCAACTCTTTGATGTTCTCGGGTGTTTCCCGCGGGTTGTCCAAGCACTTGATGATGCTCAAATACGCCGCCAGCAACGGCAGGTAGGAGTCTCCGATGGATTTGCTTACGACCTTCGATATCTCCGCCTCGGCGCTCAGCGCCGAACGCCTTCGCCTGCAGACCATCGCGGCCAACCTGGCGAATGCTCGTACCACCCGCACGGAAGAGGGCGGACCGTACCAACGGCGTTCGCCGATCTTCATCGCCGACCCGGTCGATCCTTTCGGCGATCAGCTCGATCGCCAACTTGCACGCGTTCAGGTTGCCGACATCGATGTCACCGAAGGCGCAGGACGGTGGGTTCACGAACCCGGGCATCCCGATGCAAATGCAGAAGGAAATGTCCTGTACCCGGACATCAACATCATGATGGAAATGGTGGACATGATGACCACCCAACGGTCGTACGAGGCAAACGCAAACGTCCTCGATGTAACCCGTGAACTCGCACAACGTTCGCTCGAAATCGGGAGGTAGTCATGATCGGTCCTATCGGAGCAGCAGGCGTCCTTCCTGCAGAAATCGGCGGAATTGGCGACCTCGGCAACAGTGCCGGTATCAAAGGAGCCCTGAAGGGCAAACTCGGCGACGACAGCTTCGCCGGGATGTTGGAGCAAGCCATCAATAAGGTCGATGGCCTGCATAAGAATGCCGACCTCGCACTGAAAGACTTGGCGTCTGGTCAGTCGGTCGACCTGCACGGCACGATGATTGCGCTGGAACAAGCGGACATCGCGTTACGAGCCACTGTCGCCGTACGTGACAAGTTGGTCGGTGCGTACGAACACATCATGCAAATGCCCGTTTGATTCCTAAACTTCCGGAGACGACACCGTGAACCGCTACGTACAACAGCTTCGCGCTTGGTATGCTGGTCTGGAAGCCCGGATTCGCCAGATGTTGGTGGCGGCTGTGCTCACCGTGACTGTGCTGGCGGTGGTGATGGCGACCTGGATGTCTCAGGTTCCATACGCCGTTTTGATCTCCGACTCCCACTACGACGAACTCCTCGAGGCAGCTGCGGCGCTCGACGAAGCGGACATCGAATACAAGATCGTCGGCAACGATTCCATCGAAGTTCCTTCCTCGGTTCTCGGTAAGGCCCGTGCCGCCGTTTCCACACGAAATCCACTTCCGGGCTTGAACGACGTCGGCGATCTGCGTTTGGGCCTCACCCCACAAGCTCAACAGTGGGCATTCCTCCGTGCTAGGGAGGGCGACGTCGCGCGCATGATCAACGGGATCGACGGCGTAAGCGCGTCTCAAATCAACATCGTGCCGCGTGAAGAGTCGCTCTATTTCGACGAAGAGCGTCCCGCGAGCGCATCGGTATTCCTGAAACTGCGCCCGGGAGCCTCGCTTTCCGCCGCTCAGGTACAAGCCGTCGTCAACTTGGTTTCGAGCGCGGTTGAAGGTCTGTCCTCCGACCACGTGACCGTCGCCGACGATCGCGGAAACCTGCTCCACAATGGCGAGGAAAAGCCCGGAAAGAACGATCCGAACAATCCGAACGCGTTGTTGGAATACCAAGCCGATATGGAACGCCGCCTGATGCGGTCGGTGACCTCGGCCCTCCAGCCCGTTCTCGGCTTCAACAATGGTTTTTCGGTTACCGCCGCCGTTGAACTCGACCTCACCAGCAAGGAGACCATCTCCAAGCAGGTCGACACCACCAAGCAAGCAGTTCTCTCGGAACAAACCGAAGAAAGCACAGACGCCAAAGGAAACTCTGGCGGCGTTCCCGGAACCGACGCCAACCTTCCAGAGCGGACTTCCGCCGGGGCTGCTCGCGATCAAGAATCGCAACGTTCGGCGAGCACCCTAAATTATGTGTATCCTACGGTGGATGAGATCTCTCGCCGCCCCGCGGGAGGCATTCAACGCCTGTCCGTCGCGGTTCAGGTCGATGAAAAGCAGCTGCAAACCTTACTTGCCAACGGTCCGGAGGGTCGGGACTTGGACACTCTGAAAAAGGACATCCAACACGCGGTCGAAGCAGCGGTCGGCTACGACGCCAGCCGGAACGACACGGTTTCCGTTTCCTTCCTACCTTTCGCCCAACAAGAGTGGACGCAAGGTACCAGCGCCCCAATGGCATCCATGGAAGCCGCCGAATCCATGCTTCCCTATGCTGTCGCAATGCTCGCCTTGGTCCTTGTGTTCACCTATGTGATCCGGCCGGTCATGCAGATCGTCGCTCCCGCTCCCGCGGCGAAGGACGTCTCTAAGCTTGATCCTGCCCAGCTGGCCGCTGCCAACGGCACCACGGTCAGTGCGATCGCCGGCGACGAAGAAGAGCCAGAAGAGGACGAGGAAGGCCAAGGAGGCGAGGATCTCGCCGCACGGCTCCGACTTCTGGTGGATAATTTTGAACGTGTGGACTCTGGCGACCTCAATCGCCTGATCGAACGCGAATCGAATACCGCTGCCGAAGTCATCCGCAAGTGGAACCTGAACGGAAGGTAGGAGAATACCCATGGGCCTCCCTGCGGTACGCGCAATTGCTGACATCGCCGAACTCACCGGCCAACACCGTGCCGCGGTTCTGGTGATGTATTTGGAGCCCCCGGTCGCCCGGGCGCTTCTCAGCCAGCTTTCAAGCCACGAACTTCGCGATATCGGCCGAGCCATGGCCGACATCGAGCTCATTGAACCCAATGTGATCGAACAGGTCGTCAGCGAGTTTGTGCGCGATCTGTCGAAGACGGCGATCGTCCCCAAGCCCGGCAAAACGTTCGCGCTCAACGACTACCCCGAACTCATCAACGAAGAACGCCGAGAAGGTCTGGCTACCGCTCTCCGCCGCGAAATCTCGACCGAGTTCCAGGAATTCATCGCCACACGTCCGGCATTGACGGTTGCAACCCTTCTTCAGGACGAACACCCCCAAGTCCAGGCCGTCGCATTGCTGCTCATGGGCCCGGACAATGCGGCCCGGGTTCTCGCCAAAATTGACGAGCAAGATCGCTACGAAATCTCCATGCGCATGGCTCGCATCACCAATATTCCTACCGAAATGGCCGACGACGTTGAGCGAATGCTCCGTCAAACCCTCGAAAACGATGGCAGCGAGCGTTGGCAGATCGCCGGCCTCGACACCGCCGCCCAGATTCTCGGCCGCCTTGGCCGCACCGTACAAGAACCCCTCCTCGGGCGGATTGCCGCAGAAGATCGCGACCTTTCGGAGACACTCCGTCGCCGTATGATCCGGTTCGAAGATCTCACCTCGCTCGACGATCGCGGCATTCAAGCCCTGCTCAAGAGCGTCGATCGCCAGACGCTGCTTTCCGCCCTCAAGAACGCCGATCCAGGTTTGCGCGAACTGTTCCTCAAGAACATGTCCAGCCGCGCAGCCCAAGATCTCCGCGAAGAACTGGAACTCATGTCGGCGGTCCCCCGCGCGATGTCGCGTTCTGCTGGCGAGCAAATCGTCCAGGTCGCGCTCAAATTGCAGGAAGAAGGGGTGTTGCGCCTGTTCACGGCGAGCGACAGCGAGGACGAGTGATCGATGGCTTTCACCCCGCTCTCACAGCCGGCAAGTCCGTTTCAGGCCAATACCCGAAACATTGGAAGTGCCGATTCGGCGTTCTCCGCGGGATTGACGCGTCCTCCGCCCCCACCACCGGAGCCCGAGCC
>SYKL01000276.1 GCA_005797785.1 Pseudomonadota bacterium
CCAAATGCGGGCGCTGCTGACTGGTGGAACCCAGGTTGAAGCGGCGTTAGGATAGAGACAATCACTCGGCCGACAGATGCGGCCGAACAAACCGTATCAAGACGGTTGCTCGGTCGCGGGCTTAAGCCCAGCTTCCCTGCGGTGCTCTCGTCGTTCCTAGGCTCACGGCCGCTGGACGGCGCTCTTCGCGCCGGCGAGACCCAGTTGACAATCCCTTCCGGCACCGCACCAAACCCATGCAATACAGTCGGCCGGCCATCGGTTGTGGCGTAGGACACGGCGCTGGGCTAGACCAGGGCCCGTTCCAAGCGGTCGGATCCGGTGGGCTTCGGCGAGGGGAGTTTCATGTACGCACGGTTTGCACTTCTGTTTTCGCTGTTCATCGCTACGCCAGCCTGGGCGGGCAAGACCGCTGTGGTCGACTTTCAGCGTGCGGTGATGGAGACGACCGAGGGGAAAGCTGCCCAAGAGCGGCTTGACTCCATGTACTCCACGCGGAAGGCCGAGATCGACAAGCTGCGCAAGCAGCTCGAAAAAGAACTCGAAGACTATCAATCCAAAGCGCTGATCCTGTCCGAGGATTCCCGGGAAGCGACCGAAAAGGACTTGATGGCGAAGCAACAAAAGTTTGAGACGTTGTACGGCCAATACCAGACGGAAATGCAACAGACCTACTACACGCTGTTGTCCGATCTCGACGAGAAAATGCGCTTGCTCACAGAGAAGATCGCCAAAGAGAAGGCCTACGATGTCGTCCTCGATCGCGCGGCAGTCGTGTACACCGGCGGCGAAACAGTCGACATGACCGACGAATTGATCAAGCGGTACAACGCCCAGAGTCCGTGAAACTCTCCGACCTCGCGGTTCTCGTCGGTGGCCGTGCGTTTGGTGATCCAGACGCCGAGATCCTTCGTGTCTGCGCGTTGGACCAGCCGTTTGCAGACGGCATCGCCTTTTGGGAACGCGGAGAGCTTCCACCACACCTCCCTGGCGCCGTGCTTTCCAAAACGGAGTTCCCTGGCACCGGTATCGTCGTTCGGCACCCGCGTGCGGCCCTGGCTCGGTGTTGGCCGAAGCTTCACCCCGATCCGCCGGTCATTGCTGGCATACATCTAACGGCCTGGGTCGATCCGGAGGCCTCGGTCGATGGGGCTTGGATCGGACCAATGGCGGTGGTCGAGGCGGGGGCACACATCGGCCGGGGCTCATCCATTGGCGCGCACACCGTCGTCGGAAAGCAAGCCAAAGTCGGCCAAGATTGCCGAATTGAATCGCATGTCACCTTGGCGGCGCAGGTGCGCATTGGCGACCGGGTGGCGATCGGACCTGGCGCCGTGATCGGCCATGAAGGGTTCGGAGTCGCCGAGGAAGATGGTGAGCTTTTCCCCATGCCGCACCTTGGCGATGTGGTGATCGAAGACGACGTTCGAATTGGCGCAAACACCTGCATCGACCGCGCAAGTTTTGGAAGCACGCGCATCGGGCGCGGCACTCAGATCGACAATCTGGTGCAGGTCGCGCACAATGTGCAAATCGGACAAAACGTCCGACTGGCCGCTTTCGCGGGCGTTTCGGGCGGCGCGCACTTGGAGGAAGGCGTCCTTTTAGGGGGGAGAGCCTCCGTCGTCGAAGGAATCCGCGTCGGCGCAGGCGCCATATTGTTGGCGTTATCCGCCGCCACTCGAGCAGTTCGCGCCGGAGAAGTGATCGGGGGAGCGCCCGGCCGACCGCGCGCGGAGTGGCTTCGGGATCTGGCGACGTTACGGCATCTGGCGCGCTCGGGAGGTACCGGTGGATCGCACCGCGATTGAACAGATTTTGCCGCATCGGCATCCCTTTCTGTTATTGGACGAGATTGAAGACTTGGTCCCCGGAGTATCGGCCGTAGGAATTCGCACCATCCCCGCGGACGAATTTTGGGTTCCAGGCCATTACCCGACTCAACCCATTTTTCCTGGCGTCCTCATCGCCGAGATCATGGCACAAGTCGGAGCCGTGGTGGCGCTCACTGCCCATGCCGATCACGCAGGGAAACCCGTCTATCTGGCAGGTTACGATCGCCTTCGGTTTCGTCGCCCGGTGCGCCCCGGCGATCGCCTCCGCGTCGAAGTTAAACTCACCGAAACCCGTGGTCGGATCTTCTTCTTCGAAGGCAAAGCGACGGTCGATGGTCAGAAAGCCGCGGATGGCGCATTCTTGGCGACTTCCGCGGAATGAACAGCATCCATCCCACCGCGGTGGTCTCCGTTGCCGCCGAGCTGGAAGACTGCTCGATCGGTCCGTTTGCGGTGATCGGGGAAGGGGTCCGGATGCACGGCGTCAGCGTGGGCGCCCATGCCGTCGTGGATGGACAAGCACAGATTGGCCCGCGAACGCAGATTTTTCCGCATACGGTGATCGGTGGTCCCGCCCAAGTTCGCGGCGCGGACCCCTCCCTCGGGGAGCTAAGAATCGGCGAAGATTGTATCTTTCGCGAACACAGCACCGTTCATCGCGGCAGTCCTCGGGGAACTGGGCTCACCCAGATTGGCAATCGAAACCTGTTTATGGCGGGATCGCACGTTGCCCACGACGCGATCGTCGGATCGGACTGCACCTTCGCGAACTACGCGGCGATCGGCGGCCATGTGGAAATCGGCGACCACGCAACCCTTGGAGGAATGTGCGGAATTCACCAGCACACCCGGGTGGGCCGACTCGCCATGATCGCGGCAGGTGCGATTTGCACGCTCGATATCCCTCCTTTTGCAATGGCTCACGGTGATCGGGCCTGCGTGCTCGGCCTCAACCAAGTGGGCCTGGAGCGCGCTGGAATCAGCCCCCAAGCTGAATGGTTCTTGGCTTGGCGACTCTTGTTTGGGCCAGGCCCGACCGAAGCGGCGATCAAACACGTTCGCGCGCAAGGGCTCACGGGTCCCGAAGTCGAGGAAATGATCACTTTCGCACAGCATTCTCGACGGGGAATTGCCCGATGGAGTACCCGTGTTTGAGGTGGTGGTCGTCGGCTGTGGAGCCATGGGAGCAAGGCACGCCCAGACCATCGCCAGAAGCCGTTCTGCGCGCCTTGTGGGCGTCGTGGACCCCGACACCGCTCGACGACGTGCGGTGGCGCATGCGTGCCTCACGGAGGCCTTTACAACGGTTCCTGACGGTGTTCAGGCCGCGGTCGTAGCGACCCCCAACGCTACTCACGCACCCATCGCCAAAAGCTTGCTCGATCGAGGACTCTGGGTACTGCTCGAAAAGCCGATGTGCTTGACTTCGGCAGAAGCCGGCATTCTCAGCAGCGATCGCCTGAGCATCGGGCACAGCGAACGCTTCAACCCCGGGCTGCGCGGCAGAATCCGAAGGTGCGAGCGTCAATTCTCCGCGATTCGCACCGGACCCGTCGCGCGTCCATCGGCAACCCCACTCGTGTTCGACCGCATGATCCACGACCTCGATCTCGCACTCTGGTGGTGCGGCCCCTTGGAACTCGTGGACGCCTGGACCACAGCCCAAACCCTCGAAGTCAGTTTAAAGGGTGGCGCAAACGTACGGCTGACGGCTGCTTTTGGCGGCCCGCTCCAGCGCACGTTGTGCATCGACGGCGCGACGATCGATCTGCTGACGCCGGGCGAGCCTGACGCGCTTACTGCCCAATGGTCGGCATTCGAGAGCGCGATTCGGGGCGAGACACCCGTGCCTGTTCCGTCGAGCGAGGCGGCTGCGGCCGTGGCGCTCGCCGAGTCCATCCAGCGAATCGTGAACTATAGGTAAGTTTTTAGCGCGAGGGTGACGGAAAGTGGCGACCGCGCTACTGCACTGGAGAGTCCCGACGACCCCGTCATTGGACACGATCGCAGCAAGATAGGAGACCTTATGCGTAATTGGTGGATTGCATCTTTGGCTTTCGCGATGGCTTGCGCTCCGAAAGACTCGGATGGCGATGGGCTGACCGACGCCGAGGAAGTAGAACTCGGCACCGACCCAGAATCCGCCGACGGCGACGACGACGGCGCTGACGATCCGGACGAGATCGATGCGGGTACCAACCCCAATTACGAGTGGTCGTATCCGATCGCGGAAGGAAACTACCTCATCGGAAATTGCCCAGATGCGCCTGACGAAGAGAATTCCGGCCCGACCGGCGAGAGTCTGTACCAAAATCCCTGGCCCGCCTACCAAGAAGGCGACACCTTAGCGAATGTGGCGGTGACAGACAGCTTTGATCAGGAATTGTACCTGTACAATTTCTGCGGCAACTATACCTTGATCACGCTCGGAGCTCAGTGGTGCGGACCGTGCCAGAACATGGCGAGCGCTTTGCCCGAAGAGGTCGAAGCAATCCGCGAGGAAGTTCCCAATTTCGGCGTATTTGAGATCGTCTACGAGGCGCTGGACGGCTCCCCGGCCGACACTGAGACGCTGGTCGAGTGGAGCACCACGTACGAGCTCGATGGCATTCCCGTGGTCGTTCCCACGGAAGAGTCCATGGACATCGCCATGCACTTGAACATGCAAGGCACAATCCCGACCACCGTGTTGGTGGGACCGGATCTGGAGGTGATCTGGAGCGGGCTCCAACACGATGGGAACTACATCAGCGGCGCCAGCGCGATCCTGGCTGCCATTGGCGCTTCGGAAGAGTAGTCAAAACACCGGAATGCGGCCGGGCTCGATCCCCGGCCACCCGCAAAGAACGGCGACCAAGCGGTCGATTCCGAGGGCGATACCCGCGGTGGTCGGCAAGCGCCCCACCGCCTCCACAAATGCTGCGTCCACGGGATGCGGCGTTTCGCCAATAGAAGTTCGCGTTGCCGCGGCCTCCGCTATTCTCAGTTCCTGCGCTTCCCGTTGGTTGAGCTCCAAAAAGGCGTTCGCAAGCTCGACCCCGCCCAAATAGGCTTCGAACCGCTGCGCCACCGGCCAATCGCCATCGGTGCGCACCTGCGCTAATGCCGCCTGGGACGCCGGCCAATCCGAAACAAATACCGGATCGGTCAGCGTTGGTTCGATACGATCCAGCCACCGTCGAAAAAAAGCATCGTCCCAGGTCGAATCTCGGGACGAGAGTTCCGACACGGTTGCGGTGGCGAGGTCGATCCCCGCTTCCGAAAAGAGGGTACGAACCTGGGTTCGCCGCCAAGAAAACGTCTCAGTGCGGCCCAGCGCGGCGGCAGCTGAGGCGACGATCCCCTCGACTTCGTCCATGAGGTCATCGAGGCCCGCGCCGACGCGGTACCACTCCAACATCGCAAACTCGCGACCATGCCATAGGCCGGATTCGCGGCCCCGAAAGCACGGTCCAAGTTCGTAAACCCGCGGCAGCCCCGCTGACACGACTCGTTTGAGCGCAAACTCCGGCGAGGTGCGCAAAAATCCATCCTCGCACGGGAGCGCGTACAAATGCGGTTCCATGGCAGGCGAGGGGACCAACACCGGGGTTTGGACCTCCAAGTAGCCATGGTCGGCAAACCAAGCGCGCACCGCCGCCAACACCCGGGCCCGCTGTCGCAGGCCCTCGGGAGACAGGGCATTCAACCGAGTATCCCGCTTACTTCTTCACGCGCTCGACGTACTCGCCGGTGCGGGTGTCGATGCGGATCCACTCGCCCTGATCGATGAACAGGGGAACACCGACGCTGGCACCCGTCGAAAGAATGGCTTGCTTATTGGTGCCTTGAGCGGTGTTGCCGCGAACACCGGGTTCGGTGTAGGTGATCTGCAACTCAACGAACGTGGGGAGCTCGACCGAAACAGGAGTACCCTTGTACACAATGACGCGGCACATCATTTCGTCGACGAGGAAGTTCTTGCTTTCGCCCATGGCGGCTTGGCTCACGGGAATCTGCTCAAACGACTCCTGGTTCATGAACAGGAAGTTTTCACCGTCGTTATACAGATATTGCATTTCGAGGGTTTCGATATCGGCGGGTTCCAAGGTTTCGCCCGTGCGATAGTTGCCTTCGTTGACCCGACCGTTGATCAAATTCTTGAATTTCATCCGGGTGAACGCGGTGCCTTTGCCCGGCTTGACGAACTGGAAGTACACAATCTCCCAGGGGTAACCTTCCATTTCGACCTTCAGGCCGTTACGGATGTCCGACGGAATCTGATACGCCATGGGGACCTTCACTTTAGGGGGAATTTTGGAGCCGCGCTCTTATCACGCCGCGCACGAACCGCCAGGGGGCCAAATGGTCTCGCGACCCGAGATGGTCGCCGCGCGACCCGAAGCAGCCGAGGCGTGGGCAGCGGCGGACGCCCTTTTTCCGGTCAGGGTCACCCGTTCGTTTTGGCGGCGGATCGATCCTCACAATCCGGCCGATCCGCTCGCGTTGCAAGTTTTACCTGATCGAAGGGAGTTGGAAGCTGCCCCAGGTGACCTCACGGATCCGGTGGGAGATCAGCTTAAAAGCCCCGTTCCTTGGGTGGTGCACAAGCATCCGGACCGGGTACTGCTCCTGCTCACCAAAAGGTGCCATCTGTATTGCCGGTACTGCTTTCGCAGGACGCTGGCTCCCGGCGAAAACGATGATCCAACGCCGGCCGAATGGTCTGCCGCGCTCGAGTACGCGCGAAACTCCGGCGCCCAGGAAGCGATCCTTTCTGGAGGGGACCCGCTGACTTTGAAGGATTCACGTATCTTTGAAGCCATCGACGCATTAAGGGGCGCCATCCCCGTCATCCGCATCCACACGCGAGCGCCGATCACGCAGCCCTCTCGGATCACTCCCGCGCTTGTGGCAGGATTACGCGAGCGAAACCCGGTTTGGGTGTTGGTGCACTGCAATCACCCCAACGAACTTTCGCCCGAGGTGGACGCTGCGCTCGCCATGCTCGTGGATGCGGGGATCCCCGTGCTCAATCAGGCGGTGCTGTTGCGAGGCGTCAACGACAATCCCGAGGTTCTCGTTGAGCTTTGCCAAGCGATGGTCCGTCGGCGGGTGTTCCCTTACTATCTGCATCACACCGATGCAGTCGCGGGAAACGCCCATTTGCGCGTCAGCGAACCGGAAGGGAGGGCCCTGTACCGCATCCTGAAAACCCGCGTAAGCGGCCTAGCTTTACCCGACTACGTGATCGATCCTCCAGACGGGTCCGGCAAACGTTCGGTGGAGACGCGCTGACGGGCGGCAGCAGACGCGGTATACTGGTCTAAATGAAAATGGATTTCAATATGACCCTGGACGCGCTTCCGCTCGATGCTTCCGCGATGATCCGGTCCGTGCGCGGCGATGGCCCGTTTCGGCGGCGGCTGTTGGAACTGGGACTCCTGCCCGGAACCGCCATTTCGCGGACCGGCCAAGCCCCCCTGGGGGATCCGCTGTCCTTTCGAGTTCGAGGTGCGGTCCTCTGTTTACGCCGATCGGAAGCCGCTTGCATTGAATTGGATCAGCCGTGAGCGACGCCGCCGACTGCCACGCCCCACCCACCGCCAAACGGGAGGGAGCCCCTTGCATCGCGCTGATCGGTAATCCCAACGCTGGCAAATCCACCCTGTTCAATGCGATCACCGGCGGTAGTGCCCAGGTCGGCAACTATGTCGGGACGACCGTCGATCGCCAGTCCGGCGTGATGCGGCTTTCCGATATCGGGCCAGTCAATGTCCTCGACATCCCTGGGATCTGGTCGTTTGCGGCCCGCTCCCCTGAAGAGCGCATCGCCATCGAAGCCGCATTGGGGCTGGATGGACGCCCGGCTCCGGACCTCCTGGTGCTCGTCACGGACGCTCCGCGGCTGCAACGGAGCCTGTACCTGGTTCTTCAGGCCCTCGAATTGGAAGTGCCAGTAGTCGTTGCGCTGAACCTCGTGGACGAAGCGCGCGACCAAGGCCGGCTGCCCGACATCAACAACCTCTCCGAGGCGCTCGGGGTACCCGTCGTAGCGACCGTCGCACGCACGGGTGAGGGGTTGGATGCATTAAAAGCGGCGATTTCACAACAACTGCAGCACCCTCGGACGGTTCCGCCGCCACACCGTTGGTCCGAGGCGCTGCTTGCCGATGCGGCCGAGCTGATCCCGCTGCTCCCAAGTCGATTTTCGGGTCCCGCGGCTCGGCAGCGCGCGCTCGCCCTGTGGCTGCTGCTTTCCATCGATGATGCGGCCGCATTGAGCGATCAACCCGATCTTCCTCGCGACGCCGCACTTCGCATTCGAGAACGCGCAACCACAGCCGGCCGAGACCTGGTCGCCGAGATAGTCGGGCAACGATACGCCTGGATTGACGCTCGATTTTCATCGTTTGTGAATACCGCCGACCGAGAGGGCGCGGCGCTGTCGGACCGGATCGATCGGGTTCTGCTGCATCCGGTCTCCGGCAGCATTGTGTTTCTGCTGGTCATGGCCTTGGTATTTCAAGCGCTTTTTTCGTGGAGCGCGCCCGCCGTCGATGCGGTCGGCGCCGGAACGTCGACGCTCCAAGGTTGGGTCCAACAGGGGGCAGACTGGGTGGAGCTGCGTGCACCCTTAGGCGGGGCTACCCCTATTTTCGGCGACCTGCTCGTCAACGGCATTCTGGGAGGGGTGGGGTCCGTCGTTGAGTTCGTCCCACAAATTGCGCTTCTTTTCTTGTTTATCGCCATCCTGGAGGATTCTGGATACCTCGCCCGCGCCGCGCACCTCATGGACCGGCTGCTCCGCATTGCGGGTCTGCCCGGAAAGGCCTTTGTTCCGCTCTTGTCGGGATTTGCGTGCGCGGTTCCCGCCATCGCTGCAACGCGGACGATGCCTCGGTTTCGCGACCGCTTGGTGACCATGGCGGTGATTCCGCTGACCTCCTGTTCGGCGCGCCTCCCGGTGTACGCACTCATGATTGGGGCGTTGTTCCCCGAGTTTCTTCCGAACACGGCGGTCCCAGCGCGGCCGCTGGCCCTGTTTGGGATGTACGCCTTTTCCACTGTGGTCACGTTAGTTGCCGCGCTGATCCTTGGGAAAACCGTGATGCCCGATGTGGCAACCCCCGATGTGATCGAGTTGCCGCCTTACCGCCTGCCACATCTGCGCACCGTCGTCTGGGCAGTATGGGCTCGGGTCGCCGATTTTTTGCGGGAGGCGGGGAGGGTGATCCTGGTCGCTACCGTAGTGCTGTGGGCATTGCTCTCTTTCCCACGCTACTCTCCCGAAGAACTTCTGGCGCAGTCCCCCGAATTGCAGGCACAGGTCACGGCTGAAACGGACTTGGAAGCGCTCACTCGGCCGTTGGCGATTGAAAAGAGTTACGCCGGCTGGATCGGTCACACCATCGAGCCCGTCATCGAACCCTTGGGTTTTGACTGGCAGATCGGCATTGGACTGGTGGGTGCATTTGCGGCGCGCGAGGTGTTCGTCGCCACCATGGGGGTGGTGTACGGAGTTGGCGATGATGTCGACGAAAACAGCCTTACCCTGCGAGAAAAGATGCTTCAGGAGAAGCGCGTCGACGGAACCCCCCGATATACCGTCCTTACCGCCCTGTCGTTGATGGTGTTTTTTGCGGTCGCCTTCCAGTGCCTCTCCACCCTTGCCGTCCTCAAACGTGAGTCGGGAGGCTGGAAATGGGCAGGATTCGTTGTAGGCTACATCACCGTGCTAGCATGGGTACTCTCCTTTGTGGTATTCCAAGGCGGGCGATGGCTGGGGTGGGGTTAAGCGATGCGCAAGGAGTTGATCCTTCGGCGGCGAAACGGAGAAAGCTCGAATGGCTTCGGGGAATTTCAAATTCCCGCCCCCGCGGCGCGGGTCACCAAAGCATCCCTGGTCGGAGGATTGAGCTTAATCCTAGGTATCGGAAGCATCTTCATTCCGATCGCCCACTTCTTCCTCCCGTGGATGATTCCGCTGGCCGGCGGGATCTACGCCTACTCCCTGCTTTCTGACAAAGGAACGCTATCGGACGTGCGTGGTGCCTGCCCAGGGTGCACCAAAGAAGTGGAGTTCACGGGGGGCAACGTAGAACGCCCCATGTGGCGACGCTGTCCGCAGTGCGGTGAGCCCGTGGATGTCGAAGTCAAGGCTCCACCTGCGTAAGGCTCAAGCGTCGGTGTCGTCCGGCGGGCCTGCATCCTCAGGGA
>SYKL01000032.1 GCA_005797785.1 Pseudomonadota bacterium
GGTGCGATATATATGTATATACGGATATATAGATGTTACCTTCCGAACCTACCGATTTCGCCGCCCTCGCCCAGGTCTTGAAGGCCCTCGCGGATCCGACGCGCCTGCGGATCGTCGCCCTGGTCGCCGACGAAGAGTTGTGCGTGTGTGACATCGAATGCGCCCTCGATCTCCCACAACCGACGATCTCACGTCACTTGGCCACGCTGCGAAACGCCGAGGTGCTGACCGCCCGGCGGGACGGCCGCTGGATGTACTATCGGCGCGCTCCCCAGGCGGATCTGGCATCCGAAAAGGTACTTACCGCCCTTTTGGAGGTTTCGGCACCCGAACGGTCGGCCGACCTGGAGCGCCTCCGGCGCACAAAAGGCGGCAACCCATGCTGTTAAAGGCCGACCTTCCGCGACGGCTGGTGTCTGAAGCGCTCGGCACACTTCTGCTGGTCACGGCCGTCGTCGGTTCCGGAATCATGGCGGGTGACCTCGCAAAAGAGCAGGCAGCCGTTGCACTCCTGGCCAACACGCTCGCGACCGGTGGTGCACTCGTCGCGTTAATCCATACGTTTGGTCCGGTGTCGGGCGCACATTTCAATCCTGTGGTGACCCTCGCCGACGTCGTCGCCGGTGACTTACCTTCTTGGGAAGGGGTGATTTACGCGGCCGCACAGTGCGCAGGGGCCATCTTGGGCGCGATTCTCGCCGACACGCTGTTCGAGCTTCCTCCTATCGTTTGGTCGACCACCGTCCGAACCGGCACAGGCCAATGGTTGAGCGAGTTTGTGGCCACCTTCGGGCTCCTGGGGGTGATCGCCTCTTGCTCCCGTCGAACCCCGAAAATCACGCCATGGGCGGTCGCCGCCTGGATCGTGGGCGCGTATTGGTTTACCGCCTCGACCTCCTTCGCCAACCCCGCGGTGACCCTGGCCAGAGCATTTACGGATACTTTCGCCGGGATTCGGCCAATGGACGTCCCAGGGTTCGCGCTTGCGCAGTTCCTCGGTGCGCTCGTCGCGATTCCGTTCTTTCAATGGCTTGTTCCAAACGTTTCGTCGAAAGCGTCAGTCTGACGGAGATCCCATGGACACGGTCCTCTTCGCTTGCGTGCACAACGCCGGACGTTCGCAGATGGCGGCCGCCTTCTTCCGAGACCTCGCCGATCCTCAGAGGGCCACCGCGATCTCCGCGGGGACCCAACCGGCGTCCCACGTCCACCCGGAAGTGGTCGCAGTCATGAAAGAGATCGGGATCGACCTCGAGGATGCGCGCCCGCAACGGCTCACCGCGGCGCTGGCCGAAGGCGCGAGCGTGTTGATCACCATGGGTTGCGGGGACGCCTGCCCCTATGTTCCTGGCCTCGAACTTCAGGATTGGCCGCTCCCCGATCCCAAAGGACAAGGTCTGGAGGCGGTACGCCACATCCGCGACGACATTCGGGGCCGGGTGCTCGAATTGCTCAACGTCCGCGGATGGAAGCGATGAATGTGCACGATGGAAACCCGCCGGCGCTAAGGGTTCCACCGCTTCCGGAGGGCCCACGCAGCACCCACCCGCCGCGAATCCTGTTTTTGTACGGATCGCTCCGGGAACGTTCGTACAGTCGGTTGCTCGCCGAAGAAGGGGCGCGCATCTTGGAGGGACTTGGCGCCGAAGTCCGCTGGTTTCATCCTCACGATCTCCCGGTCAAGGGGCCCGCCCACGAAGACCACCCGAAAGTTAAGGAACTACGAGAACTCTCGGAATGGTCCGAGGGCCAGGTGTGGTCCTCGCCGGAAATGCACGGGACGATCACCGGGGTTTTTAAGAACCAAATCGACTGGATTCCCCTGGCGATCGGCGCCAAACGTCCGACGCAAGGGCGCACTTTGGCCGTGTTGCAGGTGAGCGGCGGCAGCCAGTCGTTCAATGCGGTGAATTCCATGCGCGTCTTAGGGCGATGGATGCGGATGATCACGATTCCGAACCAATCGAGCGTCGCCAAGGCGTACGACGAATTTCACAGCGACGGGCGAATGAAAGACTCCAGTTACCGCGATCGCCTGGTGGACGTCATGGAGGAGTTGTGGCGGTTCACTCTGCTGACGCGGGACGTGCGTGAGATCTTGGTGGATCGGTACAGCGAGCGAAGGGAAGCCGCTGCCAAGATCGATCTGGCGAAACTGTGAATCCGGCGCGTGAGGTGCCTGGAGGGCTGCGCAAAGCGCAGGTGCGAAGCACCGAGGCCGCAGGGCCGAGTCCGAAAGGGACCGACGGCCGAAGGCTGGCACGCCCAGATGGTAAAGTGCTTGACTATATCGTCGGTCTGTAGAATAAAGTCGCTGGCAGCGTCCCCCCTTCGCCCTCGGCTGCGGTACCATCGGCCGCATTCTCACGGTTTCGGGGGCTCGAATGGACTACGCATTGTGGATCGGAATGGGCCTGGGGCTGCTGGCCTCGCTGGGCACCTTGATTTACGGCGCGAAGACCGCGGCGCAACAGGGCCTGGTCACCCAAGCCTGGGCGAATGGGGTTTCGGCGGTGTTCACCTTGGCGCTGGTCGCCATCGTCGCACTCACCCAAGTAGGTGTATTCGAGTACCGAATCGGAGAGTTCCTTTCTCCGCTGTTTGCGGCGTACGTCTCGTTGGTCGGTGCCGCCTCGCTCTGGGCATGGCGTTCGGAAGAGGTTGGTCGCGCACTTCGGGCCATTCCGCTGCATCACCTCATCGGCATTCAATCCCTCCGCGTGTTGGGCGGCGTGTTGGTCGTTGAATATTTTCGCGGCCATGTCCCTACGTATTTCGCCATGACCGTCGGCTGGGGTGACGTCATCGCCGGGCTCACTGCACCGATCACCGCCTGGGTGGTCATGCGCCGTTCCAACGGTTGGAAGACGATTGCACTGGTTTGGACCACCTACGCGATCGGAGATCTCTGCCACTCGGCGGTCGCCGCCACCTTGAGCGCCCGCGGCCCGACCCAGCTTCTGCCCGACATCGCCACCATCCTAGGAAGTATGCCGGTTTCCCCCTTGGTCACCTTCCTGGTCCCGGTGGCCTTCGTATGGTGCATCGCCACCTTCCGAAGCATCGGACAACAACTGGCCTGACCGCATGTCACACCGACGATGCTTCCGAATTCCGCTGGTCAGCAGCACTTCCGCGCGCCGGTGCGCCGTCGTTAGCAGGGATCCCGGGTTCTGAAACAGTCTGCGACAACATCATCGACCTCGATCGCGCATGATCGCAATATTCGACCGCTACAACTCGTAAAGCGGTTTACCACCTCACCCGAGATACACCATGGCCCACCCTTGGCAGTCCCCCACAAGAGCTCCCGCACCTGCTGAAGAGGCTCGTCCGTTCGACCATACCTTGATTTTGATCGGCGGGCTGGCGCAGATGACGGCGGGGGTCGCCGTGGCGCTGGCTGGCATCCAAGCGATCGTCGTCATCATTGGTTGGTTGCAGATTTTCGGTGTGTTGGAGTTGGCCTGCGGGGCGGCACTCTGCTTTAGCGGGGCGCCACCGCGGCTGGACGCAAAGGCGCCTCCCTCCTTGGGTTCTTCCTTTCGTTAGTGTTGATCGGTGCGCTGTCCGTTTGGGCGCTCTATGTCACCACCCACGGGTTGTATTCGCTGATGGTCATCGTTGCGCCTCTGTTTGCGATGGTCGCCACCGTCGGCGCGGGGATCGCGATTCCTTCCTCCAAACGCATTTCCGAGACGCGCACCGTCCTGTTTCGGGTCGACTAGCGCTCCGGATTGACACCATCAGCTGATTTCGATAAGAGGGGCCCGCTGCACCCATAGCTCAGCTGGATAGAGCGTCGGACTACGAATCCGAAGGTCACAGGTTCGACTCCTGTTGGGTGCACCACCCTTCTTTCGAGCCCGCTGTTCGTCGAACCGCGGGCTTTTTTGTTGCTGCTCCGGTTTAGGCCCTTTGATCTCGTCCCATCACAGGGGCATACCTTGGCTATCCCAGCACCGGCCCGCTTCGTACCCCAGCTATGGTGGAGTCTGGGTGCCATAATTATCGGTACGACCGCACTTTCCGGGGTGATGCTCTCGTTGCCGCA
>SYKL01000277.1 GCA_005797785.1 Pseudomonadota bacterium
GATGATGACGACGACGATGAAGAGGACGAGGGCGACGAGGACGATGATTCCTAAGGCCCATTGACGCGCGGCAAGCGTTATGCCAACATTCGAGGCGGATTTCGAGGCGCGTCATGCCACTGGCAGTCCCCGGCGACGAGAACATTCGGTTGATTCGGCTGGAGACCCCAGACGAGATCGCCCGTTGGCGCGCGGGTTTCGTTGGGGCTTATCAGACCGTCTTCTCGGACGAGCCGTACTTCGAGCGCATCACCACCGCAGAAGCCGACGGCGTCTACCGAAAACTCACGAGCATCACCGGTAACATTACCCTGCTCGCCGTTCGCACCCCTCATCAGGTGGTCGCCTTCGGCGTCGCGATTCCCTTGCGTCACAAGCCGGATGTCGCACGGCAGCTCACCGGGTTGGTGCCGGTCACCAACACCTACTACCTGGCGGAGCTTGGCGTCCTGCACGATTTCCGAAATCGGCACCTTGGACGTACGTTGGTGCGGGCCCGCCTCCGGCTGATCGAACAAGAGCACCCCATGGTCACGCACGTGATTCTCCGCGTGCCAGCTCGAAAAAACGCTACATACGACATGTACCGGGCCATGGGGTTCGAAGACATGGGCGTGTATATGGAAGTTCCCGCCGTGCGAATCGACGGGCGCGTCACGACCGACCGACGCCTGTTTCTATGCTGTGTGATCAGTCAAATCCGACACAAATCTTGAGATCTGGCGGGGCGCCCGCTTGGCTCCGGCAACCAGATCGCTTATTGTAGCGCCCGAACGATCGATCGGTCGTCACAAACCGTCGAAACTCGTCCGTTCTATTAAGGAGATTCCTTGAAACTGCACACTGCGGCTCTCGTTCTGTTCTCTGGCATCGCAGCCCTGGCTTGCGGCGGCGGCGGCACCACGTCAACGTCCACCGATCTTTCCGCATATTCCACGCCGATCACCGAGCCTTGGAGCAGCATGGGCCTGCCGATGGACGGCGGTTCGGTTCTTTATTCCGATTCCACCACGCTTACCGCGACCTACTCCAGCGGATCCGTGGCCGACATCGGCAAGAAGTACGAGGACGCCGTGAAGGCGGCCGGTTGGACCGAGACTTCCCGCACGGAAATGATGGGCGTTGTCGCCACCTATTCCAAAGATGGCAAGACCCTCTCCCTGAGCGTCACCGACGCCGGTGGGTTGTTGTCCGCCTCTTTGAGCGTACTCTAGGACCTCGCCCCGTGGCCGCAAGCGGCCTACGTTGCATCACCAATCCCCGCCGCCTCCAAGTCGGCGGGGTTTGTTTTTGAGGAACGCCATGAAACGTCTGCTGTCAATCGCGGTCGCACTGCTCACCCTCACCGCCTGCGTCGATCTGGATCAGACCCTGACTTTGCACAACAACGGCAGCGTCAGTCTGCTGTGGCGCATGGGACTGCCGCCGGAAGTCACCCAGATGCCCTGGACCAAACACGGCGAAGAACGCGACACGTGGTGGCAGAACGTTGTACCCCCGTATGCACGAGCGTTCGTTACACCCTCCATCGAGGACAAAGATGGAGAAACCGCGCTTATTCTGAATGCCGAACTTCCCGATCTCAAGGCCTACCAAGACCTTCGGCAGGCCTTTACCAACAAACTCGCCGAAAACAGCGTGCCCTTTCCGATGTTCGAGCCCCCGATGGTGCGAAGCGTCGACTCGGTACGAATCGTCGAAGTCCATCTTGAACCTCGCGAAAATGCTCCCGACCAAGAAAACGACAAGCGCTTGGGCACCCATTGGACGCTGCACCTTGTTTCGGACGAGCCACTCACCGATCACAACGCCGACCGAGTCGAACCCGATGGCTCCTTGGTTTGGGAGCGTACTCTGGGAGCCGTGCAGCGCGAAGGTCTGCACACTCACGCCACCACGCGTCTAAACTTCACAAAAGCTAAGACTTGGCTCTACGTAGCTATTTCACTGGTCGGCATTCTCGGCGCCGCCATCGCTTTCGGAATCCGCAAAGCTAGAGCTTCAGCGTAGAACGCAGATCCGGAAACTCCACGGCTTCCAGCTCTTTCATCAGCGAAGCAGCATCGTCCGCATGGCGAAGCAGCTGCCGATGCGCCGGCCGCACAAACCCGTCCGCGGCCGCTCGATCAAAATGAGCGATCATCGCGTCATAAAAGCCGTTCACATTGAGCAGACCCACCGGCTTATGGTGATGGTTCAACTGTGCCCAAGTGGTTACTTCAAACACCTCTTCCAGCGTACCCCATCCCCCCGGCAGCGCCACGAACGCATCGGACAACTGCGCCATCAGCGTCTTTCGGGCGTGCATTCCATCCACCACAAACAGTTCGGTCAGCCCCGGGTGTGCCAACTCCAAATCCCTCAGTTTCTCGGGGATTACGCCGAAAACCTCGCCACCGGCATCGATCGCACCGTCCGCAACCGCCCCCATCAGCCCGATTCGGCCACCGCCATACACCAGCCCCATCCCGTGTTCTGCGAGAAATACGCCGAAAGCGCGGGCCGCCTCC
>SYKL01000278.1 GCA_005797785.1 Pseudomonadota bacterium
AGATGAATTTGGCAATGTCGATGACACCGGATCCCTTCCTCAAGAACAATGAAACGGGTATCGGCGCTTTGGCATCGTGGCTTGCTGCCGTCGTTTTTGTAAGCACCGGTCTACATCTGAAAGCCATCGAGATTGTGGCTACGTCGTTCCACGATATTCCCCCTGGGACGCTGGGAATGCCGGTTGGCGCCGTGCCGGCATTCGTGGAGGTGATGTCTCGTGGGTTCATGCTGGGAATACAGCTTGCAGGGCCGATTCTTGCGATGGCCTGGTTGGTGAACCTGTTTATGGCGTTGCTTTCCAAGATTGCCCCCAGGATGAATGCCTTCTTCTCGATGGGGGGAGCGCTTACGGCACCCGCCGGAATTTTCATGTTTTCAGCGTCAATTCCCTGGATGTTGTATGTGCACCGGGAAGAGCTTGAAGCAGCGGTAGGGCGGCTCAATCTGCTGCTCGAAGCGATGCGCTGATGGCAGATGATGATGAGGACAAAAAACACGCCCCCGGCGGAAAGTCTCTTAACGAGGCCCTCGACCAGGGTAATATCCCCCGTTCGACCGATCTAGTTGCTGCGGGTGTGGTGTTGATCAGCTCGCTGGTCTTTACGTACTACAGCGAGTTTGTCTCCGAGCCGATTTTTGAATTGAACCGGATGTTGTGGTCGCCGAACCCTCGCGAGTTCGACTTGACCTACGTGCATGGTCTGCTGATGACAGTGTTTGATACGGCGCTTATGGCGATGGCTGTGCCGTTGTTGGCGATCCTGCTGGTCAGCGTTGCCATTGACTTGGCTCAGACCCAGGGGCATCTGGCCTGGGGAAAATTCAAGTTAAAGTGGGACGTTTTTGATCCATGGAATGGTCTGAAGGGGATGTTCTTTTCGATCCAGCCCGTCATCGAGCTGGGAAAGAGCTTGGTCAAACTGTTCGCTGTCGCTTGGCTGGTCGGCTACGGGCTCGGTGACCGCATTGCAGCCCTGCCGAAGCTCGCAGCGATGCCGCCTCACAACATTCCCGACACCTTCATCGACATCGGTTGGGCGATTGTGACGCGGGCATTTCCGATCATGCTGGCGATCGGAGCGGCGGACTACGGGATCAGCTATTGGCGCTGGTACAAACAGCTGAAACGAACGGATCAAGAGGTAAAAGACGAGGCAAAGGATCAGGACGGAAGTCCAGAGGTTAAGAAGAAGATCAAGCAGCGAGCGCGTGAAATCTCGTTGGGGCAGATGCTTCAAGCGATGACCACCGCGGACGTGTTGATCACCAACCCTACCCACTATGCGGTCGCTTTGCGGTACAAGCGCAACCAAGACGAGGCTCCGGTGGTGGTCGCCAAAGGAGCGGATCGCATTGCGTTTCGACTTCGGGAAGAGGCCATTCGGCTGGACATTCCACGAATTGAAGACAAACCGCTAGCGAGGGCACTCTATCGAAAAGCCAAGATCGGAAGGATTATCCCTGCCGAATGGTACGGTCCCGTGGCCAAGGTCCTAGCGGTGGTTTATCGCCGGCGAGCGCAACGAAATCGCGCGCGAACGCAGAATATGGGGCCAGGTCTTTAGTTTGTTTGGCTTTTTGTGACTGGCCGATGGACGGGTTGGGGTTCCGCCGATACGGAATGAATATTCATTCTGGTGATTCATGGTGCGCGGCGACGACAAACGAGAACGGATCCTCGCGGCCGCGCTCTCCTTGTTCGCGGAGCGGGGGTTCTACGGTACTACCGTTCCGGAGATTGCCTCCAAAGCGGATGTTGGCGCTGGCACGATCTACCGGTACTTTGAATCCAAGGAAGTGTTGGTAAACGAACTTTACCAAACATGGAAGGGTGCTGCGATTTCCAATGCACTGGATGGATTTGCATTTGAGGCGAATCCGCGTGAGCAGTTTCGGATGCTGTGGGCGCGGTGGCGAGACTTTATCGTTGATCATCCCCAGGAGGCGCTCTTTTTGGAGCTCCACCACCATGGTCCGTACTTGGACGAAACGAGCCGTGCGATGGAAGCCCAAGCGATGGCTGCGGCGGTGATGTTGTTGGAGACAGCAAAGGCGAAGGGCTCAGTTCGAAATGTGCCGGTTCCAGTGCTGATCGCTTTCGTTCAGGGTGTATTGATGGGGATCGTCAAAGCCCATGCGGAACACCAGCTGTTGTCGCAACCTGGTGCCGCGGACGCAGCGGAAATTTGTTGTTGGGAAGCCATTCGGGCGTAATTGCTGAGAATGGTATCTTGAAACGGAATGAACGTTCATTCGGAGGAAGCATGAGACAGCAGGTGGTTTTGATCACAGGGGCAACGGCGGGAATTGGCCGTGATGCGGCTTTACGGCTGGCCAGGGCGGGACACCGCGTTTTTGCAACCGGCCGAAAGAAAGAGGCTTTGCAAGAGCTTCAAGCCGCTGCGGCGGGGTTGCCGTTGGAAACGCTGGTGCTCGACGTGAACGATGGTGCTACCATCGACGCGGCAAAAACAGAGTTGGATTACCAAACAAACGGATATGGTATCGATGTGTTGATTAACAACGCCGGCTACGGCCAGATCGGGCCCGTGTTGGGGGTTTCGGACGAGAGGGTACGTGCGCAATATGAAACAAACGTTTTTGGCCTCCTATCGGTCACCCGTGCGTTCACCCCAGCGATGATGAGCCGTGGGGCTGGTCGGATCATCAACATTAGCAGCGTGGGAGGCCGAATTTCATCCCCGTTTATGGGAGTGTATACCTCCACCAAGTTTGCACTGGAATCGTTGTCGGACGCGATGCGGGTGGAGCTTGCACCCTTCGGGGTAAAGGTGATCGTCGTGGAACCAGGATACATCCGTACGAATTTCACTGGAACTGCGCTGGACTCTTTGGGCGCGGCGAGCGTTGGAACACCGTGGGAGGCGATGGCGGGTCGGGTGGATTCGGTTCTTGCGCGGTTTGAAGCCACCGCATCGGAACCGGAAGCGGTAACCCGAGTGTTGGAGCGGATTATCGCGTCGTCATCACCGCGCGCTCGATACATTGCCCCTTGGTGGAATGTCTTCGGTTTGGCGGTGTTGTGGGTGCCGACGCGCCTTGCCGATCAGCTCATCCGCATGGCAATGGGTTTGAATGTGGCTGCCCACCCTCAAACATCCGCTACTTAGGGTTGGTCGCCGCTTTTCCTTCTTCGGACTCGTCGGCGGCACGCGGCGACATGGAGTCTTCACCCATGGTGGTCATGACTTCCATCGCGAGTTCTGGCTCAGTGATGTGAATTTGAATCCTGACTGCTCGGGCTTCAGGAGCTTTCGCGTCCAAGATTCGGCCGGCGGCGAGCATTTGCTTCGTGCCAACGCCGCGGCTCTCCAGATAACGGGTGGTGGATACCGCGCGCGCTGTGGCCAAACCCCAATTGTCCTTGAACGGAGAATCTTTTCCGAGTGCGGTGCCATCCGTATGACCGATCACCCGAACTTCGGCGGAGGTGTTTTTCACGGCGGCGGCAATTTCGCCGAGCACACCATACGCGGCCGGATGAAGATCCGCGGAACCGGAGGCGAAAAGCAACTTCTCCGGCAACGTCAGCGTGAGCGTCTGGTTCACCATGCCGATCTGGACAATGTTGTCGGAGAGCGAGCCAGCAAGGTTTCGCTTGAGCGAAAGAATAGCTGGATCCGACGCTTCTTCCATGGTCAGATGGGTGGGCACCAAGTCCGAATTGGTGGTGCCGGGGGTTAGCATTTCCATGACCGAGAGTGGTAACTGATCAAAGGCGGCGTTCATACCGTCGATGACCGCTTCCAACTTTTCAGCGTCCGTCTGCGAGTTGGCGTACAGAACCGTGAAGAAGGCAAACAACAGCGTGATGAAGTCCGCGTAACTCACCAGCCAGCGCTCGTGGTTTTCGTGTTCCTCGGCGTGTCCCTTCTTCTTTCGGCTCACGCCGCCTCCTGCTTCGAGTGATGCCCGGGCACGTATGGATTGAGCGTCTCTTCGACCTGCCGCGGATTGGCGCCGGAGGCGATAACCTCAAGGCCCGTGAGAATCATGTTTTTCGTCTCACTTTCGTCAGCTGCGATCTTCTTGATCCGGTTGCCCATGGGCATGAACAGCATGTTCGCGAAACCGACGCCGTAAATGGTGGCCACGAAGGCGGTGGCGATGCCTTCACCCAATTTACTAGGATCGGAGAGGTTTCCCATGGTGTGGATCAAGCCCAACACGGCGCCGAGAATTCCGATGGTGGGGGCGAAACCGCCGGCCGACTCCATCACCTTTCCAGCGTTGTTTTCGTGGTGTTGCTCGATTTCGATGTCGAGCTCCAGAACCTTGGCCACGTCGTCGGCGGAATGGCCGTCCACCAACATGCGGAGGCCACGCTTCAAAAATTCATTGTCGATATCGCCCAACTTGGCTTCCACCGCCAGCATACCATCGCGACGAACGACGCCCGCGATGGCCACCATGGTTTCCAGCAGCTTCTTGCGGTCAAACTTAGGAGGGAAGACGATTCTTCGCATACTCTTGGTGAAGAGGTGCTTCACCTCGGCGTCGGTGGAGCCCAGCCATGTGGCGCCGACCGTGCCGCCGATGACGATAAAAAATGCCGAAGGAATGGCTAACTGTCCAATGTGAACGCCATCCCAGTAGGCGCCACCGATAATGGCCACCAGGCCCATAATGATGGCCAAAATCGGACTGATGTTCATCGTCGCTCCATGGTCGCGAGGGGGGCGGACGCACCACTCCCAGGTCTACATTCTCGCTCAGATCTTGTCGGAACGGAATGGGATCGCTTTAGTCCTGATCGCCCGTTGACCTTTTTCTTCGACGGGTGCAGTCTGGCTGTGGTGCGTTGGCGCCAGCGGGTCCTCAGGGGGATGGTCGGTGTTTGCGGCTCTGTTGCGTTGGCTCGGCATCGGGCGAAATCCCTATGAAATGGACTTGGACGCCGATCCTCAGACGGCTCCAGCTCCGACACCCGTGCCCGTTCCGCAGGTCGCTGCCTCAGAGCCGCCCCCGGAGGGCCCCGATCCAGAGAAGCCGGCGTTTGTAGTGGATCCTCATCCGCCTTGGACCCTCGGAGGCTCGCCTTCTTCATTCGAAAAAGACGTCTTGATGGATGAAGTCCTGGGCCGGCTTGGTGAGTATTTGGAGCGCGCAGAATCTGGTTCCGAGCGCACTTTTGTTCAGTCGGTCATGGATGCCGTCTTTCGCGGACAGTTGGATATCCCGGCGTTTCCGGACGTTGCGCGCGAGCTGGATGCTCTGCTGCGCCATGGCGATCCGATGATGACGCAGGTGGTACGCCTCGTCGAGAAGGAGCCTGCATTGGTGCAAAGGGTGTGGACCCGCGCAAGCAGTGCAGAGTTTGGCGGTCCGCCGAAGGGGTTGCACTTTGCAATTTCTCGCCTCGGATTTGATGATTTGTGGCGGTTGGCGATTCAGGTTTGCTTGCAATCCGAGCTGTTTCGCATCCCAGGTTTTCAGAAGGAAGCAGATCATGTTCGCGACCATGGCTTGGTTTGTGGGGATGTAGCGGCAGAATTGGCTGGTGAGCGCCGAGGGGCGGTCTACCTTGCGGGCTTGCTGCACGATGTCGGCAAATTGATGGTGTACCGCCACGCCAGCGTGGGCCTGATGTATTCCAGCCACGCCCCTGAGCGGGTAGCCGCGCTCGTAAGGGAGCTTCACCCGGCGTTGGGTATCATGGTCGCTCGTGAGTGGAGCCTGGGTGAGTCGGTGGCCTTCGCTATGGGTGGACACCACAATCCCTCGAAAGTACCTGAAGATCATCAGCGAATTGCGTGGTTGGTCCGTGCTGCAGATGTGGCCACACACTCCGTCGACGGGGAGCGCCACGGTTTACTTAGAGATCCAAAATCGGCACTCGCCGAGATTCCGCCTGATTGGTTACGTGGCAAGGACCCGGTTGCAGTTGCCCAGAAATCTATGAAAGACTTTGAGAGTCTATTGCAGTGAGAGGCGGCCTCCAGTGTTCAATTGGTTGAACAAGTTGGTTGGAAAGGGAAGTGCCGCGGATGCGGCACCTCCGTCGGACGAGGCTCATACCGCTGCGCCGGATGAGGGCGCCGTCGATGAGGTGTCCCTCGAAATCGACGAAGATGTGTCCGAAACTGAAGAGCCCGAGATCACGGACAAGAATCTGCAGGCATCGGAGGCCCCGTGGGATTTAGGTTCCTGCGCGCCGAGCCTGGAGCCGGAGGCGCTGCAGCACGACCTGGTGAAACATCTTGAGGCGGAGTGGGACAATGCGCGCACTCAGCACGAGCGGGAGTTTTTGGAAGCGTTGATGGCGACCGTTTGGAAAGGCGAGATGGAAATTCCCGCTTTCCCCGAAGCCGCGCGAAAGTTGGATGAACTTCTGCAGCAAGGGCGCGACCCCACGATGATGGAGGTCGTTCGCTTGGTGGAGCGCGATCCAGCCCTCGTACAGCGGGTTTGGACCCGCGCCAGCAGTGCGGAATTCGTTGTTCCGCCCAAGGGGCTGCATTTTGCCGTATCCCGCATTGGGTTCGACGAATTGTGGCGGATTGCGATTCAGGCCTGTATGCAAAGTGCGCTGTTCCGAGTACCCGGATTTCAGGATTCTGCCGACCGGGTCCGCATGTTTGGGTTGGTTTCTGCGGAGGTAAGCTCGGAACTTTTCGGAGAGCGGCGCGGTGCAGCGTACCTTGCAGGGATGTTGCACGATGTAGGCAAACTGCTGGTTTACCGGCATATTACCTTTGATTTAGTCGCAACCCCATCTTCTGCCGCCATGGTGGAACGTCTGGCGACCACCATGCACCCCTCCTTCGGTGTGTTGGTGTCGCAGTCGTGGCAGCTCGGCGACGAAGTCGCGGCGGTCCTCGGTTTTCACCACGATCCGATGAAGGCGCCTGAGGACTATCAGCGGATGGTGCGAATCGTGCGCGCGGCCAACTTGGCGGTTTACGCGGTGGACGCCGAGAAACGCGGCATGAAGGTCAATCCACTGCCTGCGATCAAGGCCGTGAGCCAGGGTCTTATCGCGAACAAGGATGCGATGGGCATTGCGCGAAAGGCGTTTGATCACGTCCAATCCCTGATGTAGGCGCCCCGTGGGAGGGCCCCCTTACGTTGGCGGGCGAAATGTCGTACGCTGCCGCAATGTGGGAGTGAGCATGCGTTGGTTTGCGTTGGGGTTGTTGGCGGGTTTTGCCGGATGTGGAGCCCCAGAGGAGAAAGCTCCTGAGGGCGAAAAGACCCAGGAACACGCCCCAGAAAAGAAGCATGAAAAGCATGAATCGGGCCACTGGGCGTACGACGGGGCGACCGGCCCGCAGTTCTGGGGCGAGCTCGATAAGAAATTCGAAACCTGTGGCACGGGCACCCATCAGACTCCCATCGACCTCCCGGAAAAGGTCGCTCCGACCGGAGCGACTCCGGGAACACTGGCTTTCGACTACCAGCCGATCCCGGTCGCTATCCTGAACAATGGTCACACCGTGCAGGTGGAAAACACGGTTCCCGGGGGAGTGGTCATCGAGGGGGCGCGCTACTACCTGGTCCAGATGCACATGCATAGCCCCAGCGAGCACACCATTGGAGGGAAAAACTCCGCCATGGAGCTGCACTTGGTGCATCGCAACGCCGCCGGGGAGCTGGCCGTGGTTGGCGTGATGTTAAACGAAGGGAAGGAAAACGTACCGCTAAAGCCGATCTGGGACTACTTGCCGTTGGATGTCAGCGACAAGTCTGAGGTAGTTCCTGAAGGTGCGGTGGATATTCGCGCGTTAATCCCTGATAATCCGAGTTATTATCACTATGTGGGTTCGCTGACGACGCCGCCCTGCAGTGAAGGGGTTCGGTGGTTTGTGCTGACTCAGCCGTCCACGGTGTCTAAAGTTCAGGTTGAGCGCTACCAATCGTTGCTCGGCGATCACACCAATCGACCGATTCAGCCGCTCAACGATCGAAAGGTCTCGATCTTCGCACCGAAGTAGTAGTAAAGTACTTTACTACTGCCTGGTACCTCAGCCGAACGTCAGCACGACCTTGCCAAATGTCCCATTTGACGCGAGCAAAGCGTGAGCCTCCGCCGCCTGCTCCATGGACAGAATGCCATCCAGGGTAGGCCGGAGCCCCTGTTCGAACAATGGCCACACGTGTTCGCGAACGTCGGCGACGATCGCCGCTTTCTCCGATCGCGTGCGGCTTCGCAGTACCGAACCGATCCAACGTTGACGGTTCATCAACCATTTTCCAAGGTCGATTTCGGCAGTACGGCCGCCCATAAGGCCGATCGCGACTAACCTACCGCCGATGGCGAGCGCCGACTGATTGGCGGCGAGCGTCGATCCACCGACGGGGTCGAGGATAACCGAAACGCCGTTAGAACACCAGGCTTTTGTGAGCGTGGCCCAATCGTCGGTCCGTAGCCAGGCGCGATCGGCGCCGAGCGCAACGCATTTCTCTGCTTTGGAAGAGGAGCCGACGGTGACGGCGATCGGATTTCCGCGCGCATTGCAAAGCGCTATCGCCGCGGTTCCGACCCCGCTTCCGCCAGCATGTACAAGACAGCTTTCGCCCAGAGAAAGTGCGCCTTCTCGGAATAAGTTGAGCCATGCGGTGGTGAACACCTCGGGAACCGCTGCGCCCTGTTCCCAGGAAAAACCTTTGGGTAACGGGAAACATTGCCCGGCGGGGGCTACCACCTGCTCGGCGTATCCGCCGCCGGCGAGCAGCGCGCACACCCGATCTCCGCTTTTGAATTCCTGAACTTCCGGGCCCACCTCTTCGACCGTGCCCGACACTTCGAGCCCGAGGAGGTCGCTTTCGCCGGCTGGAGCGGGGTATTTTCCCGATCTTTGCAGTAGGTCAGCGCGGTTGCAGCCGGCTGCGCGGACGCGGATTCGAAGTTCTCCTGGTCCGGGTTGCGGAGTTGGAACCTCGATCCATCGAAGGCTTGCGGTTTCAAGCGCGCGCACTCATTCGCCTCGAAGCGCGGGGATCTCGGCCAGTGCCCAGGCCATGACCGCTGTTGCAGCGACATTTTTCTGCAGCAGAACCGGGTCCACTTTGTCGACCGTGTCCGCTTCGGTGTGGTGGATCGGCCAATAGTCCGACATGTCCTGGTGCAAACCGAAGCCTGGCACGCCATGATCGACCAGCGGGAAAATGTCTGTTCCGGCCTCGCCCTTTTCGAGTACTCCGGCGCCAATCCCGTCGAGCAGCCGTCCGACAGGGGCCAATTGCGCCAGAGTCCACGCCGTTGCCGCGGCACTCGCCGGATCTTCGCCATCCAATTGGGGATCTGAACCCACGCCGCGAACGTCTACAGTGAATCCGAGCGGTTGGCCGGCTCCGGTGTCGGCCTCCAGAGCTGCGAAGAAGGTACTCATCTCGTGTTTGTGCTGCTCAAAGTAGGACTTTCCTCCTGCGACTCCAAACTCCTCTCCGGCGTACAAGATCACGCGTATTCCCCGACGCGGCCGTACGGGAAGCTCGGCAATCAACGCGGCAGCAGCCATCACGGTAACGCATCCGGCGCCGTCATCTTGTGCACCTTGACCGACATCCCAAGAGTCCAAATGGCAGGATAGAACAACCACTCCGGCGTCAGGATCGCGGCCAGGAAGGTCTCCGATGGTGTTGGCGGACTCCGCCTCAGGGCGCATTTCGCTCGACATCGCCAAACGAATTTTGGGCGTCACTCCGCGATCTTGCAGGCGATGCAACAGAGTGGCATCCTCGATGGTGATCGCCACCGCCGGGATTTTTGGAGCATCATCGGCGTATCTCATCGCACCGGTGTGTGGAGAATCCAACGACTCTGGGGTGATGGAGCGCACCAACATCGCCACCGCCCCGTGGCGCGCCGCTGCGCTAGCACCCCCAAAGCGGTAGCGAACCGTCTTGCCATAGTCGGTAAAAGGGACGTCGAACACCACGATTTTGCCCGCAGCCTTATCCTTCTGCAGTTCCAAGTCGTCGAAGGACGAAACAACGAGAACCTCGGCTTCCAACCCAGGGGTTCCGACGCTTCCCCCGAGGGCCAACGGATGCAGCTTCCGCGTCGTGGGGCTAATCAGCTCTGCCGATGCATCCCCCCGAAACCAAACGGGCAAAGTGATTTTTTCGGTGTGGACGTTCAGGCCGTCGTCGGCCATCCGCTGCGAACCCCACTCCACCGCGCGTTCCAGGGCGGGAGAACCGTTGAACCGAGCCCCGATCCGGTCGCAGAGTTCCACCAGCTCTTCATAGGCCTCATCGGAAACCAGCGCGCGACCGATCAAATCTCCCGCCGCCTGCTCCAGTGTGGGAACGGGTGCCGGCTTGGGTTTGGCCTCTGCTTCGGTGAACCACCACATGGACCCTCCGTCCGATCGTTAGCCCGTTCCCAGGTTCCCGTCCGGTGCGCAAATGGTCAACTACTTTACTAATTGGAAATCCTGCGCCCCGTGTTATGTGCGCAAAATGCCTGGACTACGCCGATATACGGTACCCGTTCTCAACGAAGAGCTCGATCAGCTCCTTCAAAACCGGTACCCCACGATTCTGGTGGAGGGGGAGGTTGCTCAGCTCCAGCAACCCATTTCCGGACATTGTTACGTCCTTCTTCGTGATCGCGGTGGCTCCAAAAACATGGACTGCAGCCTCAGCGCGGTGGTCTGGAAGGACGATTGGAATCGCCTGCGGTATCGGCCCGCGATCGGGGATCGCGTACTTTGTCGCGGGCGTTTGGCGGTGTATTCCCCGCGCGGCAATGTGCAATTGTACGTCACGGACATCGCCCCGGCCGGCCAGGGCGATCTGGCCCGGGAAATTGAGGCGCGAAAGGCGCGGTTGATGGCGGATGGGTTGCTCGACCCTCGACGGAAACGAGCGTTACCTCGGTATCCTCGCGTGGTTGGAGTGGCGACCTCACTCACCGGGGCGGCCCTCCAGGACTTCTTGAAGGTTTCCAAGGGGAGATTTCCGGCGGCTCGCATCTTGGTGGCTCCATGCCTCGTTCAGGGCTCAGAAACCGCACCTTCGGTGATTCGCGCGGTGGAGTTGCTCATTGAAGATGGGCGTTCGGAGGTGATCGTGGTCACGCGCGGTGGCGGGTCAAAAGAAGACCTGCTTCCATTCCATGATGAAGGTTTGGCGAGGTTTTTGGCCGTCTGTCCCGTACCGGTGGTATCCGCGGTGGGCCACCAGATCGACACCACGATCGCCGATTTGGTCGCGGATGCTGTGGCTCCGACGCCATCTGCTGCGGCGATGCTGGTGTTTCCCGACGGGCGTGAAATGGCGCAGCGAGTGGACGATACGCTCTCGGTCCTCCTCCGGGCGATGAACAAAGGGATTGAACAGCGGAAAGAACGTGTGGAAGCAAGGAAAAACCGCCTGCGGCATCCCGGTGAGCGGCTGCGGGAGGGGTACCGCCGACAAGTGGAACTCGAGCGCCGGCTGGTGCTGTGTATGCACCGGTTGATTCCGGATGTAAAACGCCAAGTTTCTCGTGTTTCGGTTGGCCTGCAACCGGCGTTGCTGCGCCTGCTTTCTGAGCGCCGTCGGAAGCTGGAGAGTCTGGAAGATCGCTTGCGCGCCTTGTCGCCGGTTGCAGTATTGGATCGGGGTTACGCGATTGTTTCGGGCAAACCAGGGTTGATCCGCGACCCCCAGCAGGTGGAACCCGGCATGTCGTTGCAGGTTCGGGTTCGTGGAGGACAGTTCGAGGTAAAGGTGGGCGGCGAACCCCAACTTCGGTTGTTGTAGCGGCGCTAAGCGGCGATCCAGCGGAACCAAGCTACCCCAAACAGGGTCGAGGCGAGGTTGGCGAGAAACGAGATCAGCATTCCCTTTCGGAGGCTCCAGCTCGCGCCTATCGAAAACACCAACCCTTCCACCAAGAACACACCGGTTTCTACCAGGGAGATCCTTGGAAAGGACGACAGGTACGGCATGAGGCCAACATTGGCCCACCACGCAAATGGATGCGTGATCAGAGTCGCGGCGATCGCCACCAGCGGCACCATCCAAAGTCCCTCTTTCGACGAAAAACGGGCGAGCAGGAGGGCGATCGGAGCTTCGATTAGGATCGATACGACCATGGCTTCGGGTTGATTCATTGGGGCGGGCCTAGGATAAGCAGGAGCAGTGACGACCAGAGTGTTGGGTAAAAGCCAGATACAACGAGAATGCCCTGCCCTATCAAAGCGAGCGATAGAAAGGTGAGCGTGGTGTAACACAAGTAACGAAGTACACTCACTGTACCCGCGGCTTGTTTGTGGAGGTAGCCGCTGGCGATGCGGTCGTCTTCCGTTTCCGCGATGTTCCACGCGGCGAGTGCGGGTGCAAAAGCGGGTAAAACCGTGCAAATGGTGCCGAACGCTCCCAGAACGAGGGTCGCCACCAACAGAAGCACCACCGCTGTGGTTCGCGGTTGCGGTGCGACATCGCCCCCGAAAAGCTCGTCCACCTCGCGCGCCATCAGTGCACCATCGGGCGCAGGAGGGCTTCACGGCCTTCGCGAAGCGATGGATTTAACAGGAGTTTTCCGGAATCTTGTATCTCGATCACCCTCTCCTCCTTGAGCGCCGAAAGGGCGTTCTGCAGGGTGACGATCGACAACGATTCCGGCAAAGAGGCCGCCGAAATGGCTTCGGTTTGCAGAACTTTGGGGATCTCTTTTTCGCTCAGGCCCCGCGCGGCGAGGTCCGGCAATCGGGTGAGCAGCAGGTGGTAGCCTTCAAATAAACTCCGAAACAGGAGGTAGATCTCTCCGATTCGTCCTTCGTCCGCCACTTCGAACTCACCCTCGTGCGAGATCAGGGCGCCGTGGGCCACCAGGCTTTCCAAACCTTCATTGAGAAGCTCCGAAGAAGATTTCTCTGGGTCAAAAACGAACTCGCGTCGGAGCGTCCAGAGCAACCCCGAAAAGGTGGACTGGAGATCGTCGATAGTAAAGCGGTTGACGGGTAGTGTACGGATCGCAGCGGTCGCGTAGCCCGCCGCGGCAAAGAAATGCAGGACTTGATTCTTGTGAAAGTCAAGGGTGATCCGTCGGTCCACGTGAATTGCCCAGATCCGTTCGCCTTGGTGATCCAGGGGCTCGATCAGACCCGCCCGGTGAAAACGAAGCACCGCATCCTGAAGTGCCTGAGAGGCGTGGCTCATGGAAATGGCTTCCATGGCTCCTTGTCGCTGCAGGAACTCCCGAAAACGCTCGACCCGTTGGAGGAGTTCATCGTGGCGTACGCCTCGGCGGGGGTGCGCGAGCAGGGCAAGAGCCACCAACGATGTGGGCAAAACGAGCGTCACCTGCCCGATTCGGGCGACCAGGTCTTCGCCCACCGTCTGAAGGAGCTCCTTTTGTTCTTCGCGAGGACGTTGGTGCCAAGGCAATTTTTCGGCGCTGGCGTCCACCAAGGGGGCTGCAGCGATGGGTTCACCGACGCGTAAATACACCCGACCAAAGCGGCGACTGAGCACGGAGCGGGCCCGGACCAGCTGACCGACGGATTCCGCCTGTTTTTCTTCACCACCCAATTCTCGAGCATAAGCCTGCTCTTCGGCTACCTGCTCGTATGCGAACGCGATCGGCAGCAGCGTCACCTGTTGGTCATGGCGACGGAGTTCAGAGGCTTCAAACACCATTCCAAGGACACCCAGCTTCGGCGGCATCAGCTTGCCGCTGCGGGTGCGCCCTCCTTCGATAAAGAATTCAACAGGATAGTCCTGGCGAATTAACTCTCGCAGGTACCGCGAAAACACCGCTGGGAAAATTCGGTCGCCCGTGAAGCTTCGCTTGACGAAAAACCCGCCGGCACCGCGAAGAATGAGAGATACCGGCCAGATGGCGAGGTTCATGCCGGCGACGACATGAGGGACGATCAGGTCGTGCTGATAGAATACCCATGAAAGAAGAAGGTAGTCGAAATGCGACTTATGCGAGGGGACGAGCACGGTGGCGCCGCTTCGCATCGCGGTACGAATCCGCTCCAAGTCTTCTGGACGAACGTCTACTCCGGAGTAGATTCGCGTCCACACGGGCTTGAGGATCAGGTTGAGGAGTTCGATCACCCACCAGCGAAAGTTAGCCGCGATCTTATCGAAATCGCGCTCCATCTGCTGGCGAACCCTCTGGTCTGAGCGGCCCGAGGCTTCCGCCTCCCGGTGGGCGAGATCTCGCATTGGTGGATTGTCGAGTACCAACCGCCGCATAACGTGACGGGGTAGCAGGCGCGGCCCGCGTACGACGGTGGACTCGCGGTGCAGGTAGCGACGTACCAACATACGAAGCGCGAGTTCACGGCGTTCGGGCTCGATTCGCTCGAAGAGCGTGGCAAGGTCAACGGCATCGCCGACCTGCACAAAAGCCTGATGACTCGCCCATAACAGGCGTCGCATGCGCTGAATGAATCCCAGCCCGGCTTCCGAGCCGCCCAGGAACCACCGAACCGCGCTATCGGCATGGTCCGGCGACCGATCCCATACCACCAACGCCGGTAAAATCTGGATGGGGCGTTCGGATTTGGCTTGGGCGTCCAACACCGCAGCGAGAGCGTCCGACGGGGGTTCACCGGACCACCATTCTTGAAGGGTCGGAGGTTGCTCCAAAAATACCGTGATGGGCGTCCCTTGAGCCACGGCGCGGGCGACGAGGCCCTGCCGCACCGGATCCGGGGCGGTTCCGTGTTTCCACCATCGGGAAGCCAGCGAAAAGAGCCGATCTACAGCCTCTCGCCAAGGCCGCCACCAAAGATTGAGGGGTCCGTTGGACCATTCGGTGAGAGGAAGGCCGCGTTTCTCTAGGACGGCGTTCAGTGCGAGATGGTCGATCCCGGAACGTTCCAGAAGAACGTAGACCACCGGGCCTTTTTCTGCGGCGAGACGCACTCTTTCGGCGGAGTGTTCCTCCAGGCGAATTCGGCTGAGCGCGTCGCCCAAGCCGAGGAGGTCGTACAGCCACCCAAAACGTCGGATCATACCCGTACCCGACGAGGCCAGAATTTCAGCGGCCTCGGTGGTGCCGGGACTGGGCGTCATCCGACGTCCGAATCGTCGGTGTCAACGGCATCCGGATCGGTGTCCGAGTCCGAGGTATCGGAGTCCACAACGTCCGAATCGGAATCTGCGACATCGGTATCCGCGACATCGGTATCGGAATCTGCGACATCCGTGTCCGCGACATCGGTGTCGGAATCTGCGACATCGGTGTCCGTGACATCGGTGTCGGGATCGAAGAAATCCACCGTTTCAACCCAACCTTCGGGGGCCGAGCAGCCTACATAAATTCCGGTGGGCTCGCCCACACCGTCGCCATTTTCGTCTGGATAGAACACACCTCGCACGGCGCACTCCTGCTCGGGCGGGGGCTCGGGAATGAGGCTACAACCGCCCAAAGGGCCGAGTGTGGCGATGCAGAGCAGGCGAATTCCGTGGCGCATGCCAGTAGGCTAACCGATCCCTTGGGTCGCCGGAACACGCCGGAATCGATAAGGCCACCGAATGTCGACCCCCCAAGCTGCGAGCCCACCGCCCGTCCAGGGCTGGCGAAAATGGCGAGAGGCGATTCGCCCTTGGCAGGGGATCATCTTCTTTCTGGGCGGATTTCTCTGGGATTCGCTTACGCTGGTTCGCATCGATCGTTTGATGGATAACCTGCTCCTTCTGGCCTATTTGTCGCTGCTCGGTGGCTTGTTGGTGGTGGAGTCCCGGCTGTTGCATCGGCCAGAGGGTTGGCCGGAATGGTTGGTTTCTCGCGCCTCTTGGCTCACCGATGGCATTCAGTTTTTCTTCGGCGGCCTGCTGAGCGCCTATGTCATTTTCTATTTTAAGAGCGCTCCTTTCGGCCGTTCGATGATTTTTCTGGCGTTCTTGGTTGGTCTTATGGTGGTCAACGAGTTTCTCAACCAGCGTCTTCGCCTAGATCGAGCTCGTTTGCCTCTTTACAGCTTTTGCTGTTTCTCGTTCCTGCTGTTCTTTAGTCCGGTGATCACGGGGTACGCCGGCGGCGGCATTTTCACCATGGCGGCGGTGCTCGCTTTGGCGGTGACGGCAGTCGTAGGTTGGGCGATGAATGCGGATATTGAGGTTTCACGCGCGATGAAACTTCGACGGCCATTGCTGGTCGGCGCCGGCGTCATCGCAACCCTGTTCGCCTTGGATTGTGCGGGGTTGATCCCTCCGGTTCCGCTAGCGTTGATGGGGGGGGGGATTTTCCACGGCGTGGATCGCACCAACGATGGATATGCCCTCACCTACGAAAAACCGCCTTGGTACGCATTTTGGCGCGATGACGATAGCGTTTTTCGGTGGCGGGAGGGATCGCGGGTGATGTGTTTCAGCGCCATCTTTGCGCCAACCGGCATGAAGACGGAGATCGTTCATGTCTGGGAATACTACGATCCGGAATTGGGCTGGACCGAACGCAGCCGCATCCCGTTTGACGTCAAAGGTGGCCGGGATGGAGGATTCCGCGGCTATACAGGAAAACGAAACATCGTTCCTGGAGATTGGCGCGTTCGGGTGCAGACCAACGATGGTCGGGAGCTAGGGCAGTTTCCGTTGGTGGTCGAGCCCGCGCCAGAGGGTATCCCCGTCTGGAAGACCAGGTTTTACCAGTAGATCAGGTGGGGGCGGCCGTTGGCGGCCATGCAATGGACCGGCATTCGGTTTCATCGACGTTGTACCAGGGATCATCGCAGCAGTTTTGCATGGCCGTGCGGAGGTCGAGCCACCCATCGGCCGCGTCAAGGTCGGCTCGAAGGACCTTTAGCTCGATGGACGTTCCGCCGACCGCCACCACGGACGTTCCTAACTGCGAAATCCCTTCGCCCATCGTACCGGATTCTCCAAGCGCCCACCCGTCATTGGTATGCGTCAGCCCGACATGGGCAAACGGGTCGAACGAAATCCAGTAACGACCGGCGTTCGGCGTGGGGCCGTTGTTGAAAAATGTGCTTGGTGCCTCGGTTAATTCGATTCGAACGAACAGCCACACGTCATCATACGCGGCGTAGACTGCGGCGATGTCTGCCCCTGAATAGTCAAGCAGGTTGTCGTTTAATGGATCCGAAACAACAGGGTAAATCCCGTTCCAATCGGAAACATTCCCATCGACTGTGATCGCGGCCTCGTGGATCGCGGAGAGAGGGCATTGCGCGTTGGTCCCAGAGTTGGAGTTGTCGGTGTCGGGGCTCGCAGACTCTTCCGTTGCCGTGATGTCCGTTTCAATCGTGGAATCGCCGTGCGAATCGGAGTCGAGCGGCGCTACC
>SYKL01000279.1 GCA_005797785.1 Pseudomonadota bacterium
AGCGGCAGGTGACCGTGGATGGGACTACCTACGCCATGGCCCGCCCCTTTCTCATCCTGGCTACCCAGAACCCCATCGAATACGAAGGCACTTTCCCCCTGCCCGAAGCCCAGGTTGACCGCTTCATGTTGAAATTGTCGGTCACGTATCCAAGCTTGGAGGAGGAGCTGGAGGTGGTCACCCGCTCGTCCGAGGCTGCGCCGGTTCTGAAGCCGGCGGCGAACGTGGAACAGATTCTCCTGGCACGCGAATTGGTTCGTTCCATTCGTGTAACCGACGTGTTGATGCGCTATGTCGTAGACTTGGTTCGTGGCACCCGGGAACCTGGAAAAATAGACAAAGGCTTGGCTAAATCCATTCAGTTTGGAGCGGCCCCCCGGGCGTCGATTGCACTCGCGGCGGCCGCCAGAGCACATGCGTTTTTAGACGGTCGAGGCTACGCTTTGCCCGAGGACGTGAAGGCGATGGCTCCGGATGTTCTTCGGCACCGTGTCACGCCGACCTATGAGGCGGAGGCGGACGGCATCGACTCAAATGCTCTTGTAAAGCGTATTCTTGACGTGGTCCCCATGCCCTGAGGACGGACGATGTCGCGCCTTACTGCGGATGAACTTCGGGAATTACGAAGACTCCATGTATCCCTCGGGCGTAGGGTCGATTCGCTTTTTGCAGGCGATTATCGATCGGCGATTCGCGGTCGCGGCATGGAATTTGAGGAGGTTCGTGGCTATGTTCCAGGCGACGACGTGCGCCATATCGATTGGAATGTCACCGCACGCAACGGCGCTCCATTTATTAAAATCTTCCGGGAAGAACGTCAGAACACGGTGATTCTGGCGGTTGACGTGTCCGGGTCTTCGAGGGTGGGTTCTGGAGGTCGGGATGGCCGGACCGATCGGCGGCTTCAAATTGCCCGAATTGCCGGAGCGCTCGCGTTCGCCGGGACGCGAAACCGGGATCGGGTGGGCCTCGTCACTTTTTCGGATCGGATTGAAAAATGGCTTTCTCCCAGACCTACCCGCGGTCACGTATGGGCGATCATCCAACAGGTGTACGCTGCCCAGGCGGAACATTTCGGGACGAATCTGGCGGAGGTATTCGCGTTTCTTGCCCGTACCCAAAAGCGCAAAGTCACCATTGTGGTCGTAAGCGACTTTTTGGACGATGGACCTTGGGGCAAACCACTGGCGACGCTGGCGCGGCGTCATGAGGTACACGGGATAGTGGTGCACGATGCGCTCGATACGGGGCTGAAAGGGCTCGGTTTGGTCGAGTTGGTGGATGCGGAAACCGGCGAGGCCTTTCTTGCGGACGGAGGGAGCTGGTCGTCGGGAAAGGGACCAGAAGCACGTTTAAATGACCTTCTTCGAGCGGGGGTTCGCGGCACGATCATCGACACTCGTGAAGACGCCAATCGACGGCTGCAACAGCACTTTCAATCCCTAGGAAGGCGGCCGTGATTCTTTGGCTGCTGGCTTGTACGGGTCCCGGAGTGACGGAAACCGTCGAAGCTCCCGTAGAAATTCGAAGTTGGCTTGAAGGCGAGGTGTCGGAAGATGGAGGGACCTTCGTTGTGCAGGTGGAACGCCCGGCGAATCTCGACGTCGAGATGAGCGTGCCACCCTCTGACAGCCTGGAGATCGCTCTGGAGGGTGAGCCGGAAATGGAGAAACTCGGCGACATCGTTGTCGATACCCAACGGTGGAGCTTCCGCGGTTCGGCTGGTCACTATGAGATTCCCGCGGCTACCGCAAATTGGGAGGGTGGAACGGCCAGTTCTCTGCCACTCTATGTGGACATTGCGGTGGAAGCGCCTCCTTCCGATGAGCCGATGGCAGACATCACGGAACCGACGAAAGTGGTGGTCATTCCTTGGGGTTGGATCGCCTTGGGGGTTGCGGTAGCGGCGACGGTGCTCGCAACGATCGGTGCGATAGCCCGCATCCTGTTGAAAAGCCCGCCACCACCGCCGATTCGACGTGATCCACCAGATGTATTGGCGTTGCGGGCGTGGGATGCAGTGCGAGCCGACCCCACCTTGGATGATCACGCCAAAGCCGTAGAACTCTCCCGTATCTACCGTGAGTATGCCGAGGCGGTGTTGCGGTTTCCGGCGACAAAATGGACCACGCGGGAGTCGGTGGCGCATTTGGAGGCGATGCCACACCTTCCTCAGGGCAACGTCCCTCGCGCGAAACGATTGTTGCGAGCGACGGATCGGGTGAAGTATGCCGACGCCGCGATGGGTGGCGATGTATTTGAGGAGTTGGACGCCGATCTCCGCGCGTTTGTATTGACTACCGCTCCCGTACACTACGCGAGCGGTCAATGAAAACGCTGTTCAAGTTACCATTTTGGTTCCTCTCCGCAGCGGCCGGTGTGGTCGGCGCAGCGGTCATTCTGGGGGTGAGTTTTAGAGGTGCGGGGGCATTTGAGTTTGGAACTCCGATTGCCTTCGTGTTGATTCCCTTGGTCTTGGCGCTTCCCGCCCAACGGGCGATCACGGGCGTGAATCGGCTGCTGGTGTCGCGCAAAGGGAGTCCGCGGTGGACCTTGCGGCTGATTTGTGCCCCGTTACCCGAGGTATTGAAGATCGCGGGCTTGGTCATGTGTGTGGTGGCGATGGCGCGGCCACAGCTCACGCGCCGGGAGACCCTGGTCGAATCCCAGGGATTGGACATCCTTTTGGCGATCGACACCTCGGGCTCCATGCGGCAGGAGGACATGGCGACGTCGTTGGGATACGCCAGCCGGATCGCCGTTGCGAAGGGCGTTGCCAAGGAATTTGTCGAGAAACGGCCATACGATCGAATCGGGGTGGTGGTCTTCGGCGCCGAGGCGTTTACGCATGTTCCGCTCACGCTGGATCATGAAACGCTGCAGTCCGCGCTGGATATGGCGGATATTGGTATGGCGGGCGCTGGCGGTACCGCGGTCGGTACGGCGATCGCGGTGTCTGCGAAGCGGATGAAGGAGCTTCCAGCTCCGGAACGCGTGGTGATTCTGGTTACCGATGGCCACAGCAATGCTGGCGAAATCTCGCCGGAGGCCGCAGCGGAGGCCGCAGGAACGCTGGGAATCCGGGTGTACACGATTGGTGTTGGAGGCGGGTCCTTTCGTCTTGGCGTGCCTGGCGATGGGGTCGACGAGCCGATGATGAAAAGGGTCGCCGCACTGACCAATGGTGAGTATTTTCGGGCGACCGACCTTGCGAGTCTGCGGAAGATCTACGAACGCATCGACGAACTTCAACCTTCGCCGGCGAAAGTCAAGGAGATTGTCGATCGCGAGGAACTGTTTCGCCGGGCGTTGGTCCCAGGGACGGTGCTGTTGCTGTTCTCCACTCTGCTTTCAGCCACCTGGCTGCGGAGGGGACCATGACTTGGGGCGACGATCGCTGGTGTTTTGCGATTGCGGTGGTCCTGTTCTTGGCCGCTCTGTATCCGCTGACTGCGGCTTACTATCGCTACAAACTTGAAAAGAGCTTTGGAGCTCCGATCTTGGGCCGGGTGGTGCCGCTCTCTGTGAGCGTTCGCCGGGGCATTCGCGATTCGTTGTGGGTGCTCGGCGGAGTCTGCGTGGTGGCGGCTCTCGCGGAACCACGGCTTCACGAGCAAATTCTAAACGTAGAGCAGAAGGGCGTAGACTTGGTGTTGGTGATCGACCTGTCGCGATCGATGGACGCTCAAGACGTCGATCCTTCGAGGTTGGAGCGGGCGCGTCGTGAGATCGGAGACCTGTTGGAGCTCAGCCAAGGCGATCGGATCGGCGTGGTGATCTATGCCGGTGCGGCGTTTCCGCGGTTGCCACTCACGGAAGATGAGCGAATTGTTGACCTCGTAGTTCAAGAGTTGGACACTTCGGCTTTTGAAGCCCAAGGCAGCGAACTTGGTGAAGCGATTCGCGAAGCGATGAAACTCCTCGGTGAACCTAAGCAAGCTGGTCAGGGAATCGTGGTTTTTTCGGACGGAGAGGTGCATCGCCCGGAGGACGCGCTGGCCGCTGCAGAGTCGGCGAAGGAACGCAAGATCCGCATTTATACCGTCGGCATCGGTGAAAAACTAGCTCCGATACCGCTTCCTGACGGATCCTACATGACCGACGGAGGGTCAGTCGCAAAAACGCAGCCGTCCCTGGAAATTCTGACGGACCTCGCCAAGATCACAGGCGGGGCTGTCGTCAAGTCGGTTGCCGCTGCGGACGATATGGCGTCTTTGTATGATGAGATTCGAGCCGGAGTGACTTCAGGAGCGCGTGGGAGCATGCAGAAGAAAATTTCGGAATCGGCGTTTCAATGGCCGCTTGGATTCGGTCTTCTGGCGTGGTTGACGGCCGCCTGGCTCGGGGAAGGGCGTGGCGTGGCGCGGGGGGCGCAACTTACTGCGGTATTGTTTGCGTTTACCTTCGCGAATACGGCGACGGCCGCGACGTTGGAGCAAGCGGACGGCCTTTTTCGATCGGGACGTTTTGCAGAGGCCGTCGATGCCTTCCAGGAGATTGCGGCGGAAAATCCGGACGATCCGGATGTTTGGAGTCGGCTGGCAGCCGCTCGTTACCGCGCCGGGGATGCGGAAGGGGCGGCGCGCGCATGGGAAGAGCAGGATCGCCTCGCGGGGGGCGATGCCGATGCGCTGTACAATGCGGGAAATGCCCACTACAAAGCCCATCGACTCGATCGCGCACTGGAGATGTACCAGCGCGCATTGGAGTTGGAGCCAAGCCATCCGGGGGCGGCGAAGAATGAGGGCCTCGTAAGAAAGGAACTGGAGGCTCGTCGACAAAAACCGCCTCCGAAGCAAGCCCCCAAGGAGGGCCAGCCGAAAGATGGTGGATCGAGCGGTGAACCCCAGGGCGAACCACAGGAACCAGGTTCGGAAGGTGGGAAGCCCAAGGAGGGCGAGCCCGATCCTAAGCCTGCCGAAAATGGAGATCCCACCGGACCTGGCGAAAAAGGCAAACCTTCACCGGGTCCGGAGCCTGGATCGAAAGACGGGATGTCCGGCCAGGACGGTGGGGAGCCCGATCCGAAGGGAGAGCCTGGCACCGATCCGAGCGATCTAAAGGGAAATCCAGGCGAAGGGTCATCTCAGCCAGGGGACGGAGAGCCCACCGACGGAAAAATGTCCGCCACCCAAGCGGGTAAACTAGTTGACGGCGTGGAAGAGGGGCGACCCCGGGTGTTTGTGCCGGGACAGAGTACGGGAAAACCGTGGTAACGAGCGCGCGATGGATGCCTCTGTTGCTGTGTTGGGTCGCCGGGCCGGCGTTTGCGGCGCGGGTGGAACTGACGATGGACAGCACATCGGTTCAAATGGGCGAAAGCATAGGAGTTACCGTCAGCGTGGTGGACGGGACGCCCACGGCCGTTCCTCGGATTTCGACGCCACCAGAGCTAAACGTTCAGTACGTTCAACAAGTATCAAGCTCCTACTGGGTTAATGGGCGGTCGACTCGAACAGTAAAGTACCGTTACCAATTGACACCGGCGGCGGCGGGCGATTTTGTACTTGGACCCGCCATGGTGGAAATGGGCACCGAGAAAGCGGTCACCGGGGTGCTCGAAGTGGAAGTGGGGGACCGCCCCAAGGGTGAAGAGCTGCCTGTGAAGGTGGAAGCGGGTTTTTTTCCAGAAGTGGCCTATGAAGGCCAGGTGGTCGTCTACAAGTACGTTCTGGAATCGAAGATTCCTCTGTTGGGCTCGCGTTGGTCGCTGCCACAGACCACGGGGCTAAGCTCGTTTGAAACGGGGAAGACAGGCCGCGACGCCTATGTGAAACAGCGAAACGGGGCCGAGACTTCGGTGGACGCAACCTACGTGCCGTTGGTGGCAACGACCGCTTCGACCAAACAGGAGTTTGCAGCTCCGGTGGTGCAGGTGGACTTGCCGAGCGATCGCGAGCGTCCAAAAGGTCGGATTCCGGACTTTTTTCAGGTCTACGAGACGCGGCATGAACTTTTTGTAGGTGAAACGAGTCATCTCGAGGTTTTGCCTCTGCCTCCGCCGCCCAAAGGTTTCTCGGGACTAGTAGGAGATTTTTCGTTCGAAGGGAAACTATCAGCTTCGAAGGGCGAGGTCGGCCGTTCCACGCAATGGACGGTAACCGTACTTGGAGATGGCTCCTTGGAGGGTTTTGCCCTTCCCCCTTGGGTTTCTGATAAGAACGTGCGCGCCTATGATGCGGCCCCGGAGATTTCGGGGAAGACCGGCGAAAAGTATCAGGTGCAAGGCAGCTACGTTCGCACGATGGTGCCCACTCGGTCGGGTACGCTGCAGATTCCGCCGTTGACGATTGTAACGTTCTCGCCGAAGAAACATAAGTATGTAACTCATACATTGACAGTTCCGGCCTTGACGGTGTCGGGCTCGGACGAAAGTGCCACGGTTTCGTCGTTTCGCACGGACGAACCTACGGTTGAAGAAGCGCCAGACGACATTTCACCGGTTCGGGCCTCGGGGGAGGCGACATGGGCTCGCTGGCCGGGCGTCATTGGTTGGCTTTCGGGCCTCTTTTCGATGGTGGTAGGGTTTGTGGTGGCCTTGGAGCTGCGTGATTTTTGGCGCGCTCGTAGAAAGGTGCCGGTAGAGGTACCGAAAGCGCCGGACGTGTCGAATCTACCGGTGGACCCGGTGGAGCGTTGGCGCCGTTTGGACGAGGCTCTGCGTTGGTCCATGGCGGGGCCGCGCTTTGTGGACAGGGAATCCAGCCTCCAAGCCGTGGAAAGTTCGTTGGCGGCGAAAGTGCGAGATTTGTGGCGCCGTTTGGATGAGGCGCGCTTTGCCGGGCGTTTGGATGAGGATCTGGAGGCTTCGGTGCTTCTTTTTTTGCGGGAGCGCCGATGAAGTTCTTAGCGCTTTCGGTTCTGCTGGCGGGGTGTGGCGGAGAAATCTCCACGGGAACGGAACTTTGGGACGCCGGAAATGTCGAGGGTGCGCGTCAACATTGGGAACAGGTTGCTGACACCGGCAACCCCTCCCCAACGCTAAGATATAACCTTGGAAATGCGTGGTTTCGAAAGGGCGACATCCCTCGGGCGATCGGTTGGTGGCGAAGCGCCGGTCTCTGGTCCCCGCGAGATGCGGACATCAGCCACAATCTCGCTTTCGCACGGTCACAGCTCGAAAATCTTCCGCCTCCGGTGGCACCGGCCACGGGATGGACGGAATTCTTGAGCCCCGGTGAAATGGGCGCCATGGGCCTGTTGGTGGCGGGGGGCGGGACGTTTGGGGCGGTGTTGACGCGGCGTCGAAAGAGCTTCGTATTTCCTTGGGTTTTTGTAGCGGTGTTTGGCGTAGTGCTCTCGATGACTGCGTTGTCTGGGTGGAATGCCCAGAATGAGAAACCCTTGGCGGTGGTCGTGGATGGCGTGGTGGGCGTTCGTCCGGATCCCATGGTCGACGCGGCGGTCGGATTTGAGCTTGCGGCGGGCACGGAGGTTCGCATTGAAGCGCGACGTGATGAATTTGTGCTGGTCGAAACCGGAGAAGGGAAACGTGGCTGGATTCCGGAGGTGGCGGCGATGATCCTCCTCCCTTGAACCGGTTAATGGGCGTGCTGGGAGGCGATATGCGCAATCCGTTGGCAACGGCCCTGTTGGTCCTAATGGTTGGTTGTGGATTCTCCGGGAAAATCAAGAAGCTGGAGTCGTACGAAAAGGACCATTATTACGCTTTGAAGGTATGGATGGAGAAAGCCGACCAAAAGGCGTACTTTAAGCTCAAAACGGCCACTGAGCGGGATGCCTGGCTCAAAGCGAACGGTTTTTGGGACCGGTTTTATCAATACGATGAACGTCAACGGACCGCGATCTTGAACGGTGATGTGGCCGTCGGCTTCAAACAAGATCAGGTGTTCATGGCATGGGGCGAGCCCCACCAGCGCAATCGCCTGACGGGTCGAGCTGCGGAGCGCTCAGAGTTGTTGACCTACCGCTTCGAGGTAGATGACGACGGGAATGTGTTGGTCTGGGTTCCCAACAGCAAAACTGCGAATGGCGCTGCAGAAAAGTACGCGTTGCAGCTGTACATGGACGATGCTGTGGTAACGGAAATTGTGCGCAAGGACGGCTGGGAATAGCAAAAGCTGCGTCCTGGGGTGCTAATCCTCGGTCTCGACGTCGAGACGAGGAGCGATTCTCCCGCCGGCGTCCTCCTCGGCCCATTCGGCCTCGCGTCGGTAGATGGTACGGGCGGTGATCCCCATCAGCGAGGCGGCAAGGCTTTTGTCGCCGTTGGTGTATCGAAGCGTTTCTTCGATAAGCCGCCGTTCAACTGTCTTTAAAGGGGTTCCGACCTCGAAAGTAATGCGGCGCCGGCTGCCGCCTTGGCGAACTTGGGGCGGGAGATCGCCGACGTCCACCAGGTCGTGACGGCACAACACGACGGCTCGCTCGATGGCATTTTCGAGCTCGCGTACATTGCCGGGCCAATTCCATCCGCACAGCGCGTCGACCGCTTCGGGAGTGAAGCCTTGGATTTGTTTGGCGTCCTTTCGCGTAAACCGCACCAAGAAGTGCTGTGCGAGGAGGGCGATATCATCGTCCCGCTCGCGCAACGGTGGGTTGTTGAGCCGGATCACATTGAGCCGATAAAATAGGTCCTGCCGAAACTTGCCTTCCGCAACGTCCTTTTCGATATCGCGGTTGGAGGCGGCGATCAGACGCACGTCCGTTCGCAGGGTTTCGGTGCCGCCCACGCGTTCGTACTCGCCATCCTGCAGTACTCGCAACAGTTTGACTTGCAGTGAAGCCGGCATTTCGGTGATTTCATCGAGAAAAAGGGTGCCGCCGCGGGCAATGTCGAAACGGCCCTCCTTGCGTGCCACCGCACCGGTGAACGCGCCTTTCTCATAGCCAAAGAGTTCGCTTTCGAGCAAGGTATCGGGGATCGCGGCGCAATTTACGGTGATTAACTTCCCGTCTCGACGTCGAGACATGCGATGAAGTAGACGAGCAATCCGCCCTTTACCGGTTCCGGACTCTCCGGTAAGTAAAACCGTAGCTTCCGACGGCGCTACTTGCTCGACCTCATTGAGGAGGCTTCGCATGGCGTCGGAACGCCCGATCACTTCCCCGTCGCCGACAGCTCCGAGGCGCTCACGTAGGCGGCGGTTCTCCACTTGAAGCGCACGTTTTTCGAGGGCTTTTCGAATGCAGTGGACCAGGTCATGGCGTCGGATGGGTTTGGCAACGAAATCGTAGGCTCCCTCCTTCATGGCTTCGACCGCCGTTTCTACGGTGCCGTAAGCGGTCATGACCAAGACCTCGAGATCGCTGTCAAGGGTTCGTAGTGCTTTGAGTAGGTCAATCCCAGACATTCCGGGCATTTTTAGATCAGTGACCACCAGATCGATCCCGCCGTGTGCGCGGAAGATCTCCAGGGCCTCCCGCCCGTGTGTGGCGTGGACAACGACATAATCCTCGCGCTGGAGGATTCGGTCCAAGGTCACCCGATTGGGCTCGTCATCGTCCACGACAAGGATGGTGGTTTGAGACATGCCGCACCTGGGAGAAAGGAAGGATTAGGCGTTCCGTTCGACGATCGCCGACGGGGTTCCGAACCGTAGGGTAACCAGGGATCCCCCCTCTACGCGCGGCGCGATGTGTAAAGATCCTTCGTGATCCTCCACGATTTGTTTTGTGATCGCCAGCCCCAGCCCAGTGCCGCTGGCTTTGCTGGAGTAGAACGGTTCCCCGGCGCGGGCGATTTCATCCTCTGAAAATCCAGTTCCATCATCTGCAATCGAAACGAACCATCCTTCGGGAGTGGGCCCCGCGGCGAGGTGCACGTGGGTGGCACCGGCTTCTCGGGCGTTGCGAAGGAGGTTGAGTAGCGCCTGCTTAAGCTGGTTGGCATCGACCACCTGCAGGCCAATGGCGCTCATAGTAACCGTCATTTCCACCTTGTCCTGTTGGAACTCCGCCGCTACGAACCGCGTCACATCGTCGATCAGAGCGCAGACATCCTCGGAGGAGAACCGGGCCGCCGGGCGCCGCGCCAGTTGTAGATAGTGGGCGGTAACTAGCGTTAAACGTTCGATCTCGCCAGAGACCGTCGCGAGGATTTCCCAGGTTTCGGCTTTGTGACTTGGGTCAAGTTTCTCGAGTTCTTCCGCTAAGAGCTCGGTGTTTAACGATAGGGCGTTCAAGGGATTTCGGACTTCGTGCGTGACCTGGGCGAGCATCTGCCCGATCAACGCGAGCCGCTCGGATCGCGCGAGCCGATCGCGGGTTCGGATTTGATCGGTGATGTCCGCGATGGTCCAGACGGAGCCGCTGGGTCCGAAGTTTGAGCGCCGAATGTCGTAGTGATGGCCCGCGACATCGAGCTCCTGACGTCCAGGCCCGTTGAGCAAAGCCGGCGGAAGTGCTGCGCCAACCTCCGCTCCCCATCGGGTGAGTGCGGCCGGGTTAGATAGAGTGATCTTACCGTCTTCCATCACGAACAGGGCGTCGTCGAGATTGTCCAACACACTCGTCAAGTAAGTTGACAATTTATTAAGCTGGTCGGCTCGCTCTTTTAGAGTTCGATCGCGCGTTTGTAAGGCCTCCAGCATGGCGTTGAACTCGGCAGCGAGATCGGCAACCTCGTCGGAACCTCGAACTTCGACACGATTGCCGATGTCGCCAGCGGCGAGGCGTTGCACCTGAGTGGTCAAGCGACCGATCGGGGCGAGCGCGAAAGAGGTGATAGCGACGAGGATACCACCAACGAGGGCTGCGAGAATTGTGAATCCCGCCGCGACGGCTGCCGTGCGGGCTTGTGCGCGCTCAGTCTCAGCGGTCAAAGACGCAAATCGTGCGTCGACGAGGCGCGTGAGGGTCTCCACCTCGTCGGCCAGGTGGGCACCTTGGCGTCCGAGCGGCTTCTGAAGATCGGCGGCAGCGCTTGAACTGTCGCTGGCCAGCGTCGCATACTCCTCGCTAAGGCGCTGCCACTCGCGAAAGGCGTCTTCAATGGAGGAGAGTTGGCTACCGACGCGGTTGAGGTAGGCCCGTTCTTCGGCGGTGGTCGCGAGCGTGCGCGCATACCGGAGGTGAATACGACCTTCCCCAATGTCTCGCTGCAAATCCTCGTTGAAAATCACCGATGCCGGCGGAGTGGAGACGGGTCTCGTTTCCCCCCGCGTGATCCGGGCCACTTCCCGCTCTGCGCGTTCGCGGTTTTGGTCGATACGGCCGACAATTTTTACGAGCGGAAGGTACCCTCGCGTGGTCAATGCAAGGGATTGTGCAATCGATTGCTGCTGAACGAGCAGGTAGCCCTGAGTTCCGGTCAGAACGAAGAGAAAGGCCACCACCGCCGCCCCGATCCGAGCGCGCACCGTGCGAAAGGGTCGAGCGCTGATCACTGGCGCTCGGCGATGAAAGCTCCCCCAGATCCGACGACCTCTGGAAGACGACCGTCGGCAAGCTGGACGATCATCACGCCACCCGGCTGAATGTTGAGCATTCCCCGAGCCCAAATCGCGGTACCCTTGGAGTCCCGCAACGACATAGGGTGTTCGCCTGGTTCGAGCTCGATGCTTTTCGAATCACCGGGAGCCAACCGGTAGACGGCATCTCCCAGGCGGAGTTGAACTGTGCCTGTGCCCGACACTCTAAACTCAGCTTTGGCGGGCCCTGTTGCCGCCGTCGCCTCAGGCTGGGAGACCGTAATCCCGGTCTTGCCGACGACGAACCAAGTCGGTTTGTCGTTTTTTATCTCGACGGAAAAAAACTGGGGCTTTCCGTCGACGAATAAGGTGATCTCGGCCAATCCCGCTGGCCTGTCGACGGAAATCCTAGACGGCACGAAGATCTGGGCGATGGGCAACCCGTTGATCGCCAACTCGGTGGGGATCTGAGCGTCAACGATGAGTTCCGCGGCGAAAGCCGATCCGAGCAAGAGTGGCCACATGGTTC
>SYKL01000280.1 GCA_005797785.1 Pseudomonadota bacterium
GGCACCAGCGCCGGTCGAAACCGCATTCAATCCTCCGGCCTTTCGGTATCACGGGATATGGGGAGGTTGGAGGAAGGATGAACGATCGGCTGCAGCGCGTGTTGCGAGGGGAACCGGTAGATCGGCCGCCGGTGTGGTTTATGCGGCAGGCGGGTCGGTATTTGCCGGAGTATCGGGCGGTTCGCGCGGGTACGACCTTTCTAGGCATGTGCCGAAGCCCGGACCTGGCGTGTGAAGTGACGGTCCAACCGGTGGTTCGCTTTGGTCTCGATGCGGCGATCGTGTTTTCGGACATTCTGGTGGTGCTGGAAGCGATCGGTCGAGAGATCACGTTTGAGGCGGGGGAAGGGCCGCGGATATTGGAACCGGTTCGTTCGGCTTCCGACGCGGCTTCTCTGCGTCGCCCGGATGTGGCGGACGCCCTCCCGGTGGTGCCGCAGACCTTCGCCCGTTTCAAGAAAATACTCCCCGAAGTTCCCATTCTGGGGTTTGCGGGTGCGCCGTTTACGCTCCTCTGCTACCTGGTCGAAGGTTCCGGCTCGAAGGAGTGGGCGCACGTCAAACGCTTACTTTGGTCGGATCCGGTGACGGCGCGGTCGATCCTTGACCTCCTCGCGGACGTGGTCGGCGATTATTTGGAGCTTCAAGCCAGCACAGGCGCCGCTGCGGTGCAGATGTTCGACACTTGGGCGGGGGTGCTCTCGCCGGAGATGTACCGAGAGTTCGCGTTGCCGGCGGCACAACGTGCGTTGGCGCGCGTGAAGTCTGCTCCGCGAATCTACTACACCAAAGACAGCGCTCCATTCCTCGATCAACTGCGATCGACGGGTGCAGATGTGATCGGCCTCGATTGGCGGGTGGACCTGGGGAAAGCGAGGAAGGTTCTCGGCGACGTCAAGGTGCAGGGAAACCTCGATCCGGTCGCATTGTTTGCGCCCGAGGCGGAGATTCGGCGGCAGGTGCGCCAGATCCTGACCGCGGGCGGCCCTGGCCACATTTTCAATTTGGGGCATGGGATCCTGCCCGAAACGCCTATTTCAGGGGTGGAAGCCATGGTGGATGAAGTAAAGCGGTTTACTTATTAAGGGTGGTCAGTCGGCCAGAATCGGCGCGCTCACCACCCACTGCCCTTCATTCCAAGCGACCGCAATCGCCCACTTTCCGTAGATCCGCGGCAGAGGAGGGGAGGGCTCGCCGACGGCCCAATTTCCCAAAACCACGCCACCTTCGCCGATCCATTGGGCCTGACCGGAAGTCATTCCTCGAACTTGCACCTCGAGGTTCCCCAGGATTGGGGTGATCTCCATCACTGGGCCGTTAGAGGCGAACGACCGTCCTTCGATCAATGCTCGCTCGATGTCCGCCGCTCCAAAAGACCCCTCAAGGCGCACGCCATTCCACGGGCCAGCGGGTTGGATGAGCTCTCCAGCATCCAACGCCGAGAACCACGGTAGCCATTCTTCAGAGGGTGCGGTGGGTTGGTCCAGGCGAACGAAATCGGGTGATTGCGGCCAAGGAAGGACGGCCGCCTCCAGCCAGCCGAGGTCCACGACGGCAAAACGCCCGGTTCCAGTGCCCAGCAGCATTCCAAGCGCTTCGTCCGGGTGAAGATCCCGCGCATCCGGGGCCCCGTGTCCGGGCTTCCGACGGTTGGCGCTTAACGGCCACGCCCAAATTCGGTAGTTTGAACCGGTAGTCTCCACGCCGGCGGACACAAAGGGGATATAGGAGCTGGAACCCTGCCTGGAAATATCGTTTTCGGGGGTAAACACGGCGTACGCGAGTCCGGCTCCTACGCCGCGGGAGACGGAGGCATCCCAGGTCAGGGACGCCCAGGTGACCGGCTTCTCGGAAAACCGCAATGGCAGTGCTAAATCCCCGACGATCGCGATATCCCCGTCGGGAAACGCTGCGTCCGGACCTGCGGAAAAGCTAAGATGGTATTGCCCTTCTCCAAGGGTGACCGACCCGCCCTCCGCGGGGATTAGACTTACACCGGTTTGTCCGGCATCGTTGGACCAAGCCATCCGAACCGGGCGTCCGCCGCCGTGCCCTACTGTCAGCGTGGCGGAAGGGCCGATGGCAAGCTCGATATTCTCCTCGGGGGATGCCCATTCCGACGGACGAAACCCTTCCGCGACCGCGCGGATCTGGTCCACAGACTCCGGGATTTCGGCCCCGAAAATGCCGTCGATAACGGGCAACCATCCAACTCGTTCCCCCGCGGCGGCCAGCTCCACTCGTTCGGCGCCGACGGCCGTGCCGGAGACGGGGACCCCCTCCGGCCACGGCTGTTCTGGAGAAAAGACCGAGAGGCAGGCGCCTTCTGCGATCCAGCCCTCGTCCAGAAATTCGATGGTCGGCCCCAATCGCAAAACGGTGGTTTCCCCCCACCAATCGTCGCCAATTTTTTCGCCCGATCCGCGAACCCTTAGGTAGAGAGAGTCCGCTCCCTCCGCGCATAATTCGTGCTCGGTGAGCGTCCAACGCACCGAAGCGGGGACCGCTTCGATGGGTGGTTGGTTTGGCAACATTTTTGTTGTTCCGCCAACATCGATGCCTTCGGGAGCGGCTTCAAATTCGTTGACGTCGAGCCAACCTCGTCCGATCAAAGGGGTGAGTTCGCTGATGACGTCTTCGTGGCCCCAGGCGGCCAAATCGATCACGGTTCCGCCGCCCAACCCGGGGGCGGTCAAGGAGCCCTGCGGATGCCGAACGACCGTTAGAACCTCCGCATTTGCGAAGACGGTGTCCGCGGCGCCGCCTTCGCCCTCGGGGAGCGCGCCTTCGGTACACCAAGAAGCAACGGTGTTTTCCGAGGGCGGTGTGGTAAGACAGACGGGGGTGGACTCTCCGAGCGGTCGAGCGCACCCGGCGAAGATCAGTGCCCAGCAGCCTTTTCGCTTTCCCGCTTCACCCATTCGGTCGCCTGAACCAAGCCGTCTTTGGTGAGCATCGCCTGGATGAAACCGGGCACCCACCCTTTCAGCTTGACTTGAACAGAATAATATACTCTGGACCAACCCGGCTTTCCAGGAAGCGCCTCCACTCGCCAAAAACCGACCGTGTCGTCAAAGTCGGAGTTTCGAGAGTAATCTAGGGTCCAGGTCATATATCCCGAACCCGGCGTGTATTTGTGGTCGATGAAGTACTCTTTTTTGACGCCCATGCCGCCGATCACCATACGGGTTTTGATGTGGTCCGCCGTATTGGAGTAGGTCTCGCATTCATACACTCCTTTCACCCACTTGGGGTAGTTGGAGTAGCTGGTGATCCGCGACCAGATGGTGGTGGGGTCGGCGTGGATATCCTGAACGGCGATGCCCTTTCCACCGCTTCCTTTGCCGTCTTTGGTCTGTTTCAGGACATTCTTTCCCGTGTCCAGGATCGCGAGATCTTCGGCGGTGAGCGTGGGAATGGAGGGCATTCCGGTGTAGGCGGGCAAAACTCCCTTATGCTCGTGAGGGATGGTGGCGTCCGCTGCAAGCGCGGCGATCGGCGTGGACAGCAAGGCGGCGGCCAAAAGGCCGAGTCGGATTCTGTGCATGCGGACTCTCCCAATGCGCGATTGTAGGTTACCTGGGCGGCATGGGCAACCCCAAAGCCGACCTGGAAATTCCCAAGGAGCGAAGGCTCCGAACGACCGAGGTATACCTTTCGGTTCAGGGAGAGTCTACTTACGTCGGCAAACCTTGTGTATTCGTGCGGTTAACGGGTTGCAACCTGCGTTGTGCATGGTGCGACTCCACGTTCACCTTTAAGGGCGGGTCTTACCGAGATCTGGAGGACTTGGCGCAAGAGGCCCACGCCTTTGGCATACCGACTGTCGAGATCACCGGCGGAGAACCTCTCGTTCAGGCCAATGTTATTCCGCTGATGCAGCGTCTGATTGACCTCGGCCACGAGGTTATGCTGGAAACCTCGGGAAGCAGGGATATTTCTGCTGTTCCGGAGCCGGTTCACATCATCCTCGACCTGAAGCCGCCCGATTCCGGCGAGGAGCGCGCAAACCTCTGGTCCAACCTCCCGTTGCTCAAGGCCAAAGACGAGGTGAAATTCGTGATCGCCTCTCGTCGCGATTACGAGTGGTCCCGTGAGGTCGTGAAAAAGTACGGTTTGGACCGGGTCTGTCCGGTGTTGTTTTCGCCCGTGTGGGGGTCGGTCGAGCCTCGCGATCTCATCGCCTGGATCCTCGAAGATCGGCTCCCCGTGCGTTTTCAGCTGCAAATGCACAAAGTGGTCTGGCCCTCCGACGCTCGCGGCGTCTAGTTTCACCCTCGGCCACGATCCCGGCGTCGCTCGTTCCAGTCCTCGGGCTTAAGCCCAGCTTCCCTCCGGGCTTCTCGCGCTCCTTGGCCTCACGGCCGAGGGTGAAACTCGAATTGCGTACTTCGGGCGCCTCGGCTTCGCCGACCGGGCTGTCCGGGGGTTCCGTCGCTCCGAGCTACGCTCTCCGCGACCGCTCCGCGCCCCTTCCATCCCTGGCGCTCGGATCCACAAGTAGAAAGACGGCTTAAAGGTGGACTGGAGCTGGGTGGGCAGGGTGGTGCGGGCGTGAAAACCGAGACTCCACTCGCCACGCGAGCGAAGTCTCTTTCGAAGCTCGCGATGTCGAATGGGGAGCCCTAGGAGCAAAGCCCATAGCGA
>SYKL01000281.1 GCA_005797785.1 Pseudomonadota bacterium
CGTGGCTTCGCGCGTTTGAACGCGGAGATCGATGCCTTGGTTTGGCTCCACCTCGACGCCGAGGGTGCCTGTACCCCAATCGATTCGTGGCGCTGCATCGGATCCGCCGAGATGCCCGTCCCCTCGAAACTGGAATTCCACGTGTTCGGTCGCTTCCAACCGCGTCCAGGTATTGGACGCCAGGGCTTGGTTGAGAGGGCCGGAAACCGCCGAAGGAGGTGGCAAAGTCTCAACCGATGGTGCGTTTTCGGGCTGTGGCTCCGGGGCCACCACTTCCGCCACCTCGGGAGGATCGACCTGAACCTTCTTTTTCGGTGAGGGCACTGGCGTAGGAAGGATAGTGTCTTCCTCGGAAGCCATCGATTCGATCGGCTTTGGAGCCGTTGGCTCCTCCTGAAGGAACCACACCGCCCCAGCGGCAGCGGCCAACGACAATGCAGCAACCACGGGCCATCGCGGCGTGCGGGCGACCCGAATCTCCATGCCCAATCGATGTTCGACACGCTCCGCTGCGCCCTCAGCGGGCGAGAGCGCCTCACGCAAGACTTCGGGAGCCATGGGAGGACCGACTCTATCCTGCAGGTCCTGATGGAGTCGCGCGATCGCATCGGGACGGCCGGCCGTGTCCCGCGCAAACTGGCGTAGCGCTCGCTGGTATTCGGTCATTGGCTTTGGCTCGCCACTTCAACGAGGTCTGGGGCGATGTCCAACCGACGGGCGGCTTCGCGAAAACGTTCGCGCGCCAAACGCAGCCGGCTTTTTACCGTTCCAATTGGGATTTCGAGGAGTTCGGCGGCTTCCAAATCGGTGTGCTCTTCGATGTCGCAGAGCACGAATACTTCGCGTTGGGCGGAGGGCATTTCTTCGAGGGCGAGTTTTACTTTGCGGGAAAGGTCGCTTCGCAGCGTGAGTTCGGCGGGACTTGGCTCATTGGAAGCGCGTTCGATGCTCGCGCCTGGCAGCCAACGGGTGAACCACGCCCGGCGCCGTTGCCGCGCCAATACCTTTCTCGTCACTTGAAATAACCAAGCTCCAAAGCGATGAGGATCGCGGATCGAATGGACGCGGTCGATCAGCACCAACATCACCTCGTGCGCGGCATCCTCGGGATCGACTGTTGGACCGCCTAAACGCGCGGCCCAGCCGAGAACGATGGGAATCGAGGTGCGCGCAATCATCGAAAGCGCCTGTTCGTCGCCCCGTCGGGCGGCGTCAACCAAATCTGGATCAAAGTCTTGTGGGTGCATCAATCGCTCAGTGCCGGCTGCGGCGGAAAACGATCACCGCGGCGATCTTCTTTGCGGAGGCAATCCGATTCGGGCCGCGATCCCGAACGAAAACTGAAGAGGAGATAAGGTTTTAGAATTCGTGCCGTTGCTCACGACCGTGCCAAACAGGTCGAGGTCGACCCTAAAAGTGGGTTCCAGCTGAACCCAAGGAAGCTCCCAATGGGCGAACACTTGAGCGCTCAGAACCGGCCCGACCATGCGCAAGTCGACGCTGGAGGTGTCTGTGGTGATCCGGCGCCCGGAAAGTCCAGGACCGAACGCAATCCCCGCTTTCAGCGCCCGCTGACCGTACAGTCGACTCGCAAGCACCGAAAATGTGGATTCTCGGCTTTCTCCAGAGGAGATACGAGTGATGCCGCTCGGTGTCTGTGGCCGAAACGCAAGGGAGAGGTTCCATACATCGAAGACCTGGCCTCCCACCTCCATCGAGAACGAGGCCGATGGCCCGATCCCCGGCCGTAGCGCTAGTGCTGGATTGAAGCGAAACCAGAAGTTTCGCGGCCACTCTGGGACGATCGACCTTCCGCGTTTGGGGATGGGCAGTTGAAGCGGGTCCTTCGTGAGCGGGTCGGTGGTAAGCTCGGGTTGGAGGAGACTTTTTGCTAACCAAACGATGTCTTCGCGTTCGTCGGTGTTGAGCGGCGCTTCGACGGGGGCGCTGCGTTCGTGCCCGAGATCGTCTCGAACCCGCAACATCCAGGGTTCGCCCGAGTCCAAGGCGACCGCGGGCCCGGCCTCCGGGTATTCGCCGGGCTCGAAGCCGCCGAGCTCCAACACGGGGGTCCAGGCGCTTGAATCCTCCGTTTCGGGGAGGTCAAACGGGATGGCCCAGGCGATTGCAATCCATCCTTGCCACACAGGAACCTCGACGACGGCGCTTGGACGCACCGCGGGCTCCGCATATTCGATGGAGGTCGGCTAGGCCCGCGGATACCGAGCGCGCGCGGCCTGCTCGAAGGAAAGTACATTTCCCGGCGTGGTCACCGATACTGTGGAACCGGGTGCCGCAGCACTGGCGTCCTTACGATGTCGGGTTTGAATCTGAAGGATCGCGTTTCGGGCGGCGGATTTTACTTCGGGCGATTTTTGTTGGCCGGTGGTGAGCAACAACAGTTTGTCCACCGATTGTGGGCCTCCGGTGCGGGCCAATCCATTGGCGGCGGAGACGATCACGGCGGGGTCCGCGGACGTTAGCAGCTCCAAAAGCGTCTTTTCATCAGCGCGGTCGCTCAGGGCGTCTGCGGCTGCGGCGGCCATCTGCGGGTCCTTGCCGCGGGCTTCTTTTACGAGAATGGAGGTAGGATCGGCGTCTGGGAACGCCAGAGTGGCCCTGAGTGCGGCGACCTTAATGTTGGGGCGCTTTGATTCGCGCAGCGTCGGAAGAATGGCTTGAAGCGCCGGAAACTGCCGCGTTTGAACGAGGGCGTCCAGCCCGGCCACCACGGCGGCTTCGGGAAGATCGTCGCTTTTCAGCATGACAATCAATTGTTCGATGCCTTTGGGGCCGCTCGCGGCGGCGGCACAAAAACGCACTTGCGGATCATTGTCGAGAAGGGCTTTTTTGGCGGTTTGGTCGGCGAGGGGGCCTCCCGCGGTGATCAACGCCCTCAAAATGCCCAACCGCGCCACCGGAGCGGTCTCGGAGGTAAACCGGCGCACCAACCAAGCGGTCATTTCGTCAGGTTCAATGTCCATCGAGCGCGCGACGCGGATGGCGTCCTTCAGGCATGTCTGTACGTGCCGAAACCCGCTGACCATGGAGAGGGTGCCCCCTTCCAAATGCAGGCCAGGAAGGGCCATCAACTGCGCGCGGTGGGTTGCTTCGAGCACCACCGCCAACCTCGCGGGGTTGCCCCGCACCCACCAATGGGTATCAAAGACCGGATCTCCGGTTACGAAGTCGCTTTGTGAAAAGCCGGGGTCGGACATCCGTCGAATGGTGATGTCATCGGGCAGGCCAAGCACGCGGACGTAAGCGTCGCTTTCGCCGAATTGGATTCGAACTTTGTAACCACCAATGTTGCCTTCGTATGTACGATCTCCGGTGAGCACCAAGTCCAGATCGACCAGGGTGTCAGGGTCGTCAGAGCGCTGGCGTGGCAAGGGATTGGGGCGAGGGGAGTCGCTTTTCTCCGGAGCGTCGGGTTCATTCGAGCCCATGAACAGGGCTGCGCCGACGACTCCCAGCGCTCCCCACGTGGCCAGAAGCGCGAACATCC
>SYKL01000033.1 GCA_005797785.1 Pseudomonadota bacterium
GACCTCGTCGCCGAGGATCGATTTGGCCATCGCGGAGCATTCGATGTGCCAACCGGGACGTCCAGGTCCCCATGGGGATTCCCAAGCAGGTTCGCCGGGTTTGGCTTGCTTCCACAGCGCGAAATCGGCGCCGGCGCGCTTAGCGCCGACATCGGCACTGCGCAACTGATCGACCTTTTGGCCGGACAATTCGCCATAGTGCTCGCACGACTCGACCGAAAACCACACCGAGCCGTCGGCTTGGTAGGCATGGTTTCGCTCGATCAACGTCTGAATCATGGCGTGGATCGCCGGCATCGAAGTCGTCACACGCGGCTCGGCGGTGGGCTCCAGCAGACCAATGCTTCGCGCGTCGCGGTGCCAAGCATCCACATACCGCTGCGCCAGGGCCGCAGGATCTTCCCCAATCTTCGCCGCACGTTCGATGATCTTGTCGTCGACGTCGGTGAAATTGCGAACGAAATCGACATTCCATCCGCGGGAGCGAAGAAAGCGAACAAAGCTATCAAACACGACAAACGCGCGTGCGTGGCCAACGTGAGCTTCGTCGTAGACGGTCATTCCGCAGACGTACAGGCCGACATAGCCGGGCTTTCGCGGCTTAAAAGGCTCAACAGTGCGCGTCAGCGTGTTGTACAGGCGGAACGGATTGGACATCGGGATCCCCACGGAACCGCCCCTCTAACGTGTTTGGAACACCCCGGCGATCACGCCGCGAAGATGTCCTGGATTTCCTGGGAAATCACCCTTTCGTCCACATCGCGGGCGACGGCGATCTCTTGAACGATCAGCAACAACGCTTGATCGTAGGTCTTGCGCTCTCCGAAGGAGAGTGGCTTTTCTTTCTTAAGGATGGCCAGATCACGGAGCACTGCTCCGACCGCACGGAGGTCGCCGGTCTTGATCTTGGCAAGGTATTCGCGGTACCGACGGTTCCACGTCTCTTTTCCGGCCGGCGTCGAACGATCGCGCAACACTTCATAGACCGCGTCCACGTCGGTGGCGGGGATGATCGCCCGCAATCCATTGGCTTGGGCGCTGGCTACGGGAACTTTGATGATCGACGCATTTTGCAGGATCAGCAATTCATAAAAATCGGTGGGCTCGGGACCAAAGTTCAGGCTGACGATCCCTTTGACGACTCCGACCCCATGGTTTGGATAGACCGCCTTGTCTCCGACATTGAACGAAGGCATTCCGTACTCCTGCGGATCCACCGGACCGGCTTGGATGGCCGGACACGAACCGATCTACTGAAAACGTAAGGTAACCCGTTCTGGGGCCGCGCGCAAACGCTGCATACCGAAGAATAAACTTGCTTTTTGGAGCGCTTGCAGAATTCGCACTTGCGGTACGCTCTGGGCGACTGTCATCCCAATTGGATGTGGTCGATCTTGGACCAGGGCACCAACAGCTGAATGGACTTTTCTGCGAGAAGGCGGCCGCGCTCATCGAGAAAACGGAAGGTAGTAACTGAAAGATTGCTGGCCGCCGGATCAGGCACGTCACCGATTAAAACGGTGGTACCGACGGGAACGTGGCCGGCGTCGCCGGGCAGAGTGAACAATGCGGTGCGGAGGTAGATCGTGACCCTTTCCATGTTGCCCTCGCTCGTGTCGGTTCGGGTGGATAGCATGCGACCGGGCCGGCGGCTACGGAGGTGTGGATGCGATTCCGGGCAGTTCCAGTTTGGTGGGCAATTCTGACGTGTTCCTGCGCGGGTACGGAACCTGCGCCGGATGAATTGCTCGCCGCCCGCGTGACGGCGCTGGAGCAGGACCTTCAGCGTGTGCAAAAACAACGTGATGACTGCTTGTTTGAGACGGAGATCTTAAACGCGGATCTCGCCGCGCGCCGCGACAAGGACATGCCGGAGCGGGTGAAGGCCGTTCGACGGGCAATGGGACTGCGGATTGGCCAGGGATTAACCGCGGTATTTCAGACGAAGCTTGGAGACGTTCGTTGCAAGTTGGCTCCGGAATGGGCCCCGGAGACGGTTCGCAACTTCGTGGAATTGGCGGAAGGACGCAAGTCCTGGACGGATTCGGCGGGTAAGTCCCAGACCGGCGCCTTGTACCCGGGTACCTCCTTTCATCGAGTGGTTCCGGGAGTATTGATTCAAGGCGGTGATCCGAAGAACGACGGAACCGGCGGGCCGGGTTTTGCGATCATCGATGAGATTCACGAGAAGTTTGATCGGCCTGGAATGCTGGCGATGGCAAACCACGGTCGAAATACCGCCGGAAGTCAGTTTTTTATTACCTTGGAACCTTCGCCGCATTTGGATGGAAAATATACGATCTTCGGCGAGTGTGATCTCGGTGTGGCGCGGAAGATCGCTTCCCAGCCGGCTTCGCCCGAGGGGCGACCGGAGACGCCGGTGGTGATCGACGCCGTTCGTGTGGAACGCGGTTAGAACGGACGGAGGAGGGGCAATGCGCGCGCTGGTCAACAACTTTTTCAAAGGTTGCTTAGTGCTTTTCCCGGTCGTCGGCACCGTCTATGCGATTTGGTTTGTGCTTTCGAGCCTCGATCTGTTGGTACAGAAGGTTGTTCCCTTGGAAATGCCGCCTGGTGTCGGGCTGTTGACCGCGGTGGCCGTGATCACCGTTTCTGGAGCCATCGCCTCAAATGTGATCGGGCGAACCCTGGTGGGATGGGTGGAATCGCTGATGGCGCGTCTGCCGATCGTGCGGTTGGTGTATGGAGCCATACGCGATTTGTTGTCGGCATTGGTAGGGGAGAAACGTTCGTTTGAGCGCCCGGCGGTGGTCACCCTTCCGGGAGAGGTGCGGGTGTTGGGGTTCATCACTTGCGATCACTTCGAGGACAAGGAACTTTCTGGGTTGGTTTCGGTGTACCTGCCCCAATCCTACAATTTTGCAGGGAACATGATCTTGGTTCCAAAAGATCGTGTGCAGCTGCTCGATCGGCCGGGATCGGATTTTCTGGCGTTTATCGTGTCGGGGGGGATCGCGACCAGCCGTTGAAACATCCGTCTCGGTGCGCACGTACGTGAGCGGGAGGATGCCGTGGGCGCACATCCGAGATTGCCGGTGCCGACATTGGGCGGAAAACAGGCTTGGGCGGACCTGCGGGTACGGGCGGGTTGGCGGCTGCAAAAGAATGTTCTCACCGGCCACTATCGCGTGCTGGATGCCCGGAACCGACGGCGGGCATGGGGTACTCTCGAGGAGTGTGAGCCGGTGTTATTGACGGCCGAACCGCCACTCACGTCGATATCTGATCACCTTGTTGTATTGATTCACGGAACCTTTCGTGCGAAAGAGTCTTTTCGTCCGATGGAGCGTGCTCTGCGTGAGTCGGGTTTTGAGCCGCTTTCTTTGAATTATCCGAGCACGCTTGCAAGCATTCCGACGCATACTCGACGACTGAACCAGCTCTTGGACCAGCTGGAGGGCTACGACAGAGTGTCTTTCGTGGGGCATAGTCTGGGTGGCATTCTCGCGCGGTGTTTGGTGGGGTCGGACTCCCCGTGGAAGTCGAAAATGAAGGTGCAACGACTTGTTACGCTTGGCGCACCAAACCAGGGCGCCGAGATCGTGGACCGCTTGAGGGATTCGCCGTTGGTGCGGGCGGTGGCGGGGCCCGCTGCGTTGGCGTTGGCGACCGATCGCATTGGTGAGATTCCACTTCCCGAATGCGCGTTTGGTGTGGTCGCGGGCGCAAAAGGGGACGGCAAAGGCTGGAATCCTCTGCTACCTGGGGACGACGACCGAACCGTTTCGTTGCAATCGGCGCTTTTGGATGGCGCCGAGGATTCGCTGGTGGTGCCGGTCATTCACACATGGCTGATGCGCGATCCGCGGGTGGTCGCGGGAGTAGTAAACTACTTGACTACTGGTCGGTTTGAGGCGGCCGCGGCGCAGTAGGTGTATTCTTGGACATTCGCTGAATTTCGCCTTTGGCCAGCTGCGAGAGGACCAGCGCCATGGCGGAAAACTCTCCCGCCTGCGACTTCAGTTGTTGAGAGTCATTGAACGTGCTTTCCGATGTGGTGGCCACGAACTGGATGTCGGCGGTCATGGACTGTGCGGCATCCGCGGCTCGGTGAAGGCTGCGGCTCATGTCGGAGGTGGTGGTTGCCTGTTCCTCCACGGCGGCGGCCACGCCACTCGAAATGTCGTTCACTTGCCCAACGACGTTGGTGAGATCGCCCAGGGCTTGGCTGACCTGGTCGGCGTCGGATCGAATGGCGGCGACGCGCTGGCCGATGTCGCCGACGGCGTGTGCGGTTTGTTTCGCGAGTTCCTTCACTTCGTTGGCAACCACGGCGAAGCCTTTTCCCGCTTCGCCCGC
>SYKL01000282.1 GCA_005797785.1 Pseudomonadota bacterium
CACGCCCAGCGTTCGAAAAGCGATGTGATCGTTTTCGATGTCGGCCGCGCGTTGAATCGCGCCTTCCTCGATCATCGCAGCCACGATTCGATCGACATCTGGAACACGCGCCCGATATCGGCTCATCAAACTGGCCAACAGGCGCTCCAACGAATCGAAGTTGCGCATCGACGTCCCCCGCTTTTGGCGCCCGATGTACTCCTGAGGCGACCACTTCGCCAGCAAAGATGGAACCTTCCCGTGTAACCGAGGGTCAACAGGGGGGGAGGTTCACTTGCGCGCGGTGACGGGGCTTCAAATTGGAGTTTCGATCTTGGCAGCGCTGCTGCTGGCAGCCATTCCCGTCGTTCCCATCGAGTACACCCTCAGCAACATCGAAGATTGGACGGAGCCGCCGGCGGAGTTCCTTTTCGATCGCGAATTTCTTCCGATTCCGACCTACGATGCGCCGGAAGAAGAGGTGGAAGTTCTCCCCGAAGAACCCCCTGAACCTCCCGAGCCGGAGCCTCCAACCGTCGACCCCAACTTGGAAGCCGAGGAAGAACCTACGGACGACACGGCGGTCGCCGAAGCAGAGCCAAAGGGCGAGCCCGTCGTGGGCGAACCCACGGCAGATACCGGCATTGTCGCTGGCGAACTCGATGAAGACCCCGAAGATCCCACCGACGACATTCCACCCGATCAGCAGAAAAAGCGCCCGAAAAAGAAGAAAAAACCGAAGACAAAGAAGTTTCCGCCTTGCCCGGATCCAAGCCCAGACATCATCCAAATCAACGAAACGACCTACCATATCCGAAAGGAGTTGGTGGAATGGTATGCCAACCACCCATTCCAGGTCGACGATCTCGCCGCCACCTGGACCCACGAGGACAAGCAAGGGCGCAACGATGGTTTTGGGCTCTCACCTAGCCGTTGCAGTGTGCTAAAACAAGCAGGCTTTAAACGAAGGGACATCGTCCGTTCGGTCAACGGCCGCGAAATCTCGACCCTGTTCCAAGCGATCGGCGCCTACTTCGCGTTTCGCGGGAAAGAAGAGTTCGAAGTCGTGGTCACCCGCGCCAAAACCGGTGAAACCGTCACCTTGCATTTCATCATCCTGGAAAAGGAATCCAAGCGGTTGAAGCGAGAGGAAAAGGAAAAACGGAAAGAGGAGCGCCGAGAGGCGCGAGAGGCACGGAAAGAAGCAAAGAAAAAGGCCAAAGAAGGTCGTGATTCCGAGAATACCGACACCGATTCCTCGCCCGGCGTAGAATAGCGGTTCGGGGGCAGGATGCGAAGAATCGGGTGGTTACTGGGACTCGCCGCATGCCAAGGAGGAAGCTCCGATATCCCCGGACAGCTGATGTACATGTCGGCGCTGCACATCAAGGTCTACGATATCGAGGCCGGGAGCAGCGAAAGCGTCGCCGACGGTTACGAGCCGTACATGTCCGAGAGCGGCGGGCGAATGTGGCGCGAGGGAACGAGCAAATTGATGTACCAACCCTCCGACGACCCCAACAACGCCAACATCGAAGTCTGGCGCGACAACTGTACCGTGTGCCAATTTCCTACACTTTCACCAAATGGTGAATATGTCGCTTGGTCGGGCCAACTGCCAGACTCGACCTACGGCACCGCGGTGGCTGAATTCCAAAGTGGCAGCATCATCGCCTCGTTTACAGGGTTCACCGACCGCGCCGCTTGGACGTCGTCGGGCGCGCTGGTGATCGGAGGGGATGCGCTGTACCGAATAGAAATCCCCGACGACGAACCTCAATTGTTGACGGACGCCTTTCCCGGAGCCGCCTCCCCGGTAGTCGACTCCGCCACCGAGCGGATCGCTTTCCACTACGAAAATGAAATATGGACCTCCGCACTCGATGGTTCCGACGCAGTGCAGGTCACCACTTCCGGCGAAGGTTCACGTTGGGCGTTCTTTTCGCCGGATGGCGCCAGTCTGGTGGTCACCCACGGCCAAACCAACGAACCGCCCTTGGTGGTCGTGGACGCCCACCCCGCAGAGCCGATCGACCTGGATGAAGCGGGAACCGGCGTTGAATTGGTGGAATTAGCCGAGAACGCAGGAATCAGCGCTGACGGGCCGTTCACCTGGAGGTAGCCCCTTTTTGATCAACGCGAACTGGGTTAGTGGGCGAGGCGGAGTTTCCATGCGCGCTCTATCGTTGTTCGTCCTCTTCGCCTGTAACGGCAGTCCCGGTAATTCGTCCGGAGAAACCGGTGACTCCGAAGATACCGAGCCGCAGAATGTTCTGCCGACGGAGGGTTCCTGGCAGATGAGCGCGTTCGAATACACCACCAACGAATGCCATGTTCCCGAGGAAGACACCGGGCAAACAGGTGGTACTGGGACCGTCGAGATCACCGGCGATGATTCCTTCACGATTGAAGCCGAAATTCCGGAGCAGGGCTCGATCACCTTCGCCTGCACGGTGAACGTCCAAGCCTTCTCTTGCGAGGACCAAACCGTCTATTCCGAGGAAGTCAGCGCCGGCACCACGCTCACCGTTGTGGGTTCGGAAAGCGGCCAGGTCGTCTCCCCGAGCGAAATGAACGGGGTGCTGACGCTCGTCGCCTCCTGCGAAGGCCCGGATTGTGAGTTTCTCGAGACGGTCGGAGAGCTGACCTTCCCCTGCGATACGGTACTTACGTTCTCGACGACATTGGCCGAATAGTCAATCTACTTGACTATTCCATTCATGGCTCAGCATTCCGTACACCATTGAGTCATGAAAACGTCCCCCAATTTTGCCGTTTCCACGTAGCGTTCCTTCCTGTCGAAATCCCAAACGCTCGGGAATCGCGCGACTCCGTAGATTTTCGGGCTCGCACCGAATTTCCACGCGGTGAAAGCCTAGATCACGGAAGAGGTGCTCGACCAGTGCGTTTGCACTTCGAACCATCAGGCCCTTTCCCTCATATTCCTTGCCCAGCCAATACCCAAGGCTCACCCAAACCCGGTTCGCATGTAGTTCATGCGTTCCCAGCACGCCGGCAATCCGACCATTCCACCGGACCGCCAGCTCGGTCCGCTCCCCCTTGGAAAGGGCTGCCTCACACCCGGTAATAAACTCCAGTGAATCACCGATTTCCCGTACGAACGGCACCCAGGGGAGCCAATAGCTGAGGTGTTCTCGGTTGCGGTCGGTCAGCGTGAACAACTCCTCGGCATCATCTGAAACCAGCGGAGAAAGCACCAATCCGTCGCCCAGATCTCGGATCACAACTCCTCCTCAAGGGGGATTTCCTCGGCCACGCCAGCCTTCCACCGCGCCAACAAGATCCCGATGCCCACAAACACCATTCCAAGCCCAATAAACTGGGAGGTGGTGATCCCAATCAACGCTGCATGGGTCCCGTCTGGCAGAACTTCTCCAGCGCTGGACAGCCCAGGCGGAAGCCAGCTCGGAACGGAGGAAAGCGCCCAAGAGAGGACGTATCCGCGCTCATCGGCGCGGTAGCTCTCGATCAAGATCCGGAAAATGGGCTCAATGATCAGCATCAGTCCCAAGATCTGGCCATCGAACTTTCGGCGCTCCCACAACAGCGACAGCACCGCCGAGATGCTAATTCCGGCGAAAGCCGACCACAATTGTGTGGGGTACAGCGGCACATGGAGCAGGCGCCCCATGCCTCCGTCGAACTCCGCGGCTACAAACGGAAAATGAGAGCTCCACCAGAGCTGGCCATGCAACAGCCCTTCGGGAAGGATGGGGGACAACGACCCCACCAAATGCGCCTCCGCGCCGTGGCAGCAACCCGCGAAAAAACATCCGAAACGTCCGATTCCTAGTCCAAGCACCAACGCAGGCGCGAGAATATCCCCGAGCTTCCAACCCGGAAGTTTTAGAAAGTGAGCCAGGGTGAATACACCCGCTGCACCTCCGAGAAGTCCCCCATAGAAGGCCAAACCACCGCTGTTGCAGGCGAACACCGACAGCGGGTTTGCCAGTGTCTTCGCCGGCTCCACGGCAATCGAAAATAGTATTCGCGCGCCAAGAATTCCGAATACCGCAGCGCCGAGGTACACCGGAATCAACCGTTCGGCGCTGATTCCAATGCGGCGGGCACGCAGGTTGACCAGCAGGAACGCCATGACGAACGCGAGCAACACGAGCATCCCGTACGTCGGAATACGAAGATTGCCGGGGGCCTCGTACAAGAACGGGTACATGGTTCCGCTTCCAAGCAGGGAGATCCTGTATTCGTTTAGGAGCCCGCCGCGCAAACTAATCCCGCGGTTCGTACAATACCTGCGGTTGTTGCAACAACAATTCGCAGTACTTCGCAAGCGACACATAACGATCGGCGCCGATCACCAGATGGTCCGCCAGCTCTATCCCTAGGATTCGTCCTGCTTGCGCGATTTTCCGGGTGACGTCTTGGTCCTGGCGGGATGGGGTCGGATCCCCTGAGGGGTGGTTGTGCGCCAACACCACATATGCCGCTCCAAGCCCAATCGCAGGCCGAAACACCTGCCGTGGGTCCAGCACGGTATATCCATCGGTACCTCTAGAAAGTCGCTGCGTCCTCAAAATCCGTCGACGTCGATCCATGTAGATGCCGTGCAACTCCTCGACCGCCAAGTGCTGGAGCCCCGGCGCCAACACCCGATAGGCATCGGAGGAGTTGAGCACCACGACGCCCGATGCCGGCCTGGGCCTCGTCGCCCGTCGACCCAACTCGATCGCCGCCAGCAGCCGGATGGACCGCACCGGACCCACTCCGGCAACTTCGGCAAGCTCTGCGGGCGCCGCTCGAGAAATTCCAAACGGTCCGTCGAAGCGTTCGAGCAGCGCCGCCGAGGTGCTCCATCCGTTCGTTGCCGCGGAACCGATGACCAAACGAATCAAATCCGCATCGCCCATCTCCGACGGGCCTTCCAGTCCCCAAGGTTCCCGCATGACTCCCTCCAAGGAACGGGTCTGCAGCTTCCGGGCCTGGAGAAGCGAGCTTTGGCGTGTAGGGTGACAACCGTCACGCTCACTTATTTCTGCTGAAGTATGACCAAAATCGATATGCGAACCAACACATTTCCGGACTCCGTACTGCCGGAAGTGTTGACCGTCGCTCCAAACGCTTTCAGTGAGCGATCGAGGTCTTTCAGGCGCTTGGCATCCACCTCGATGTAATAGGTGCCCGTGTCGCCCGCTTGAACGCTTCCCCCCTGCACAACGTTGAGTGCGCTGTCGCGAAGTACGCCCCCGGATTTCTTGGCGATACCGTTCAGATCACCCAAAATCGCCGCATTGGTCGTGACCAATCGGTAGGTCCACTGGGACTCGGGCCAGGAATTCTTAGAACCGGCGCTCGCAGGGGCGCTTTCCGTGTGATCAGCGCTTGCCCGGGGAGCCGACTTCGGCTCGGGGGGGGACTTCGTCTTGGAAGGCTTCGTCGCCTCCGGAATGACGTCGTCGCGCTCCTCGTACGCACGGGAAGTGTCGGGCGGAGGGGCTGGATCGGACTTGACCGTCTCCGTTGCCGGCGAGAGTAGCTGCACCTCCTTCGTTTCATCTTCAAGGCGGTCGCCAGGCGCATTCGCGGGAGCGGCGGGGATCGCCAACCCCGAACCCGTGGAGGCGATCTCGTCCTTCATCGGCTCGCTGAAAGAAACTTTCTTATCGGCGTTTGAAGACTTCTCGGCCTGGACCTGGGGATCAGCCGCGAGCACCTCCAACTCCGGGGGCTCGGCACCGCGCTCCTCGGGTGAAGTGGCCATCGGAGCCGGTTCCGACGGCGCTTCCGCGTCCATCACCGCTTCCACGGCCTGCTGACCGCCGACCAACACTACGCCCGTACCGAGACTCCCAAAGACCACCATCAATGCCGCAGCAGCAACCGCGACGGCCTCAATCGGGACCCCAAACGGCCGCCGCCAGAAATTCGAGTTGTTGGCGGGAATGACCTCATTCTCCACCTTGGACATCACTTTTTCGACAAAGTCCGCCGGGGCATACGACCGACCGTGCGCTCGGACCATCTCGCGCGCTCCACGCAAGGCCTCGAACTCCGCGCGCAGCGCAGAGTCGCTTTCAAGCTCTTTTTCAAGAGCCCGACGCTCGGCATCGCTCAGCTCGTTGTCGAGCAAAGCCGAGAGGCGTTCGTTGGAGTCCGGAGTTTCCATGGGCTAAAACACGTCCTGGGCGACAAGGTTTTCTGAAAGAATCAACGCAAGTTCCGCTCGCGCTCGGTGAAGTCTGCTTTTTACGGTACCTCGGGGGAGTTCAAGAATTTCGCCGATTTCCTCATAAGAGAGGTCTTCAACATCGCGCATGACGATGATCGCACGCTGTTCTTCGTCCAGCCGTTCCAACGCGCGTTGAACCAAAACTTCGGCTTCGCTCTTGTGAAGAAGAGCGTCCGTTCCGGGTCCCTCGGAAGCGATCTGGCGTTGAGGTTCATCGTCCCGGCCGAGCCCTTCGAGGGGCTCGTGCCGATCTTCGGACCGTCGGAACCGGTACATTTTCTTGTTTTTGCAGTGATTGATGACGACCCGGTAGATCCAAGTGGAGAGCTGGGACTCCCCTCGAAAATCTGCGAGAGACCGGAAGAGTGCAAAGAATACATCTTGCGCGACCTCCTCGGCGATCGCCTCATGGCGCAACCACCGAAGGCACATCGTAAACACGCGGTGTTGGTAGCGGCGGACGATCTCTTCATAGGCACGGCGGTCGCCCCCTTTGAAGCGCCGTACCAGCTCCGAATCGCTCGGACCGGAAACCATCGCCAGCAGCATCAGCAGCATGGACGGTAGCGCTCCTGCGATGGGACAACGGTCGGCACGTGAGGTTCCCGCAATGTCGAATCAGGGTATCGTACGCTAGATCGCTGGAAGGTGTGAAACCGTCAAGCTTAGGCTCTATTCGTCGTCGAGTTTACCACGGTCCATACGAACTTTTCGGCCCGTCTTAACGCTATCTTGAATGTGCTCCAAGGGAAGCTTCGCGAGCGGAAAGATCGCCTTGCGAATTTTCGCTGCTTTGAACGAGCATCCGTCGAGGTTTGCGTAGTCGAGATCGGCCTCTTCTAAATTGGCGCCATCAAAGACCGCATCCTTGCATTCCGAATGCCACAGCGAGGCGTGGGTAAGATCCGCACCGCGAAAACTGGCACGAGAAAGGTTACATTCGGCCATTTTTGCGTGGGACAGGTTTGCGTTGTCGAATGAAATGCCCGCGAGATCGATGCCGCGCATGTCGTAGTCCGCGAGGGGCTCACCGCGAGAAAGAAGCTCGACGACCTGCTTTTTGGTTAGGGAACGGCCGGTTGCCATGGAAGTTGCTCCGTTGGGACGACTGGGGGATGGATGCCCGTTTCCAGCTTTGAGATGATGGTTTCAGCGAGATGGGAACCGGATAGCCGGTCCGTATGAAAAGCGCCCCCGGGATTGAGCGCATTGACCTCGGTGATGTGGTCACCGATCACGTCGATTCCGGCCAATCGAATACCACACCGTAACAGATGAGGCGAGAGGCGAGAGATCAGGCCAATCTCGGTGGCACTAAAATCCGTAGGATGGGCCTGGCCCCCGCGTTTGAGGTTGTGGCGAAACTCTCCGGGAGCGCGTTCGCGCAGGTAGCCTCCAAGCGCCACACCATCCATCCAGACGATGCGTTTTTCGCCGTCTTCCGCCGCCGGAAGGTAGGCCTGAACCACAACATACCCATCACCGAGCGCCTGAGCGGCAAAAAAACAGGCATCCAGCAAGTCGTGATCACGAGGTTTTACCTGCGTGACACCGCGACCGCCGCTGCCACGAGCGGGCTTCACCACCACCCCTGTGGGCTGTTGATCGTAGAAGACCTGGGCTGCACCAATACTGCGGGTAACGATGGTCGCAGGGGTACTTACGTCCGGCAAGCTCGCCAACCACGCCTTATGACTGGCGCGAAGGAGTCCCGCGGGATCGTTGACGACTTGAACGCCGAGGTCTTTCGCCATCAAAGCAAAGGTCAACAGTGCCGTATCCAATGGGGATGCGCGCAACAACAACACGTCCATACGAGCCACATCGACAAAACGACGGGCAGCCGTCCGATTTCCAAGGGCATGCGCGAGGGTGACGGCGTCAGGCGCAGGCGGATCAAAAGCGTGCGAACGAGCGACGAGATTTCCGCGACCGTCGATCTCGAAATCCCATGGTTCTATGAATCGAATGGAATGCCCTCGCTCAAGGGCGGTGCGCGCCAACTGGACCGTGGTCCAGGTCGGATCGACGGCGGAGGCCCGGGTGATGGCGATACCAATGCGCATGGGCTCGGCGTATATCCTTCCCCGTCGGAGGATGTCGCCTGCACAAACTGCAATTGATGTACGCTGCCGTTCGGAGGTCAACTTGCGCTGCACGGTGTTGGGAGGCGGATCGTGGGGCACGGCGCTCGCGGTCCAATTGGCACGTCGCGGGCACGACGTCTGGCTTTGGGACCGCCATCCCGAGCGGTGCGAGCAGATGAACGCTGAGCGGAAGAATCCTCGCTATTTGAAGACGATCACCCTTCCTCCTAACCTTACCGCCGTTTCCGATCTGGAAGCGGCTGCGGCACATGCGGAGCTGTTGGTGCCGGTGGTTCCATCCCACGCATTGCGTTCGGTGATGGCCCAGGTTTCACGCACACTATCTACAGATGCAACAATATGTTGCGCAACCAAAGGCATCGAAGAAGGCTCGCTTTTGACGATGCA
>SYKL01000283.1 GCA_005797785.1 Pseudomonadota bacterium
CGAAATTCCGAATTCTTTCGATGCGTTTCAGGAAACACCTATGCCAATGTCAGGAGGGAGAAGGATCGCGGGGCGGGCGCCCAATGCAACGGTAGGAAAATCCAGCGGCAACCACCTCTTCGGGGTCGTACAGATTGCGGCCATCGATGATCAGTCGGCCGCGCATCAGCTCAGCCATGACTCGGAAATCTGGGCTTCGAAATTCATTCCAGTCGGTGGGGATCACCAGAGCATCGGCGCCATGCAGCGCCGACATCGGGTCGCGCACGTAGGCCACCTTGTGTCCGAGGAGTTTTTTCGCTTGATCGACAGCTTCCGGGTCGTACGCCGTCACCACCGCCCCTCGGCTCAGCGCTTCGTGCACGAACACCAAGGACGGAGCCTCACGAACGTCGTCCGTACGCGGCTTAAACGCCAAACCCCACACGGCCACCCGTCGAGACGACCAATCCTGGCCCCACATCTCGACGAGCTTCCGGCCGAGAACGTGCTTTTGGCGCTCATTCACGTCGTGTACGGATTTGGCGATTTCGAGCTTCACTCCAAACTGCTCGCCGGTCTGCACCAAAGCGGTCACGTCCTTAGGGAAGCAGGAGCCACCATATCCGCAACCTGGAAACAAAAACCTGGGTCCAATGCGGCTATCCGATCCCACCACCCGCCGAACCATGTCGACGTCGGCGCCGGCGCCCTCGCACAGGTTGGCGATCTCGTTCATGAACGTAATACGCGTCGCCAACATGGCGTTCGCCGCGTACTTTGACATCTCCGCGGAACGGTTATCCATGTGAAGGATCGGGCGGCCGGTGCGAACCAACGGCGCATACAAACGGTCCATCACCTGCTTCGAAGCCTGATCTTTGTAGCCCACGACGATGCGGTCCGGTCGCGCAAAATCATCGACCGCCGTTCCTTCCGCTAAGAACTCCGGATTGCTGACCACATCATAGGAGAACTTGGCTTCTACAGCCATCTTCTCGCGAACGCGATCCGCAGTCCCCACCGGAACCGTGGACTTGATCACCACCGTGGTCGGCCGGCTCATGTTGCGCGCCACCTGCTCAGCAACGGCGAACACTCCGCTCAAATCCGCGGAACCATCGTCCGCTGGAGGCGTGCCCACCGCGATGAACACCACTTCGCTTTTGGCGACCGTACCCGCCAAATCCGTCGAAAACGACAACCGCCCCACTTGGCGGCCGCGGGCGATCACCTCGTCCAGACCGGGCTCGTAGATAGGAACCTGGCCGGCTTCCAGCTGCTGGATCTTCTCAGCATCTTTGTCGACGCAGACGACGCGATGGCCAAGATCGGCCAGCGAAGGCCCGAGCACGAGCCCCACATATCCGGTCCCAACCACACACAATTCCACGGCGACTCCAGGCGGATCGACGATTCCACCCCGAGATAACGGATCGACGCCCCACCGGCCAGCTGAGCGCCGCCGCTCAAGATGCTTGACAGCCCCGAGGTCGATGTTATTGGGCCAGTTCTGAATCCAGACCTTGGAGAGTCGAGTGGCCACCCATCAGGACGCCATCAAGCGAATTAAGCAAAGTGAAGGCCGGCGCTCACGGAATCGTCATTTCCGTAGCCGGATGCGCAACCAGATCAAGCGGGTTCGCGAGGCCGTGGCCTCCGGAAATGTCGCCGATGCCCAAGCGCAGCTGCGCGAGGCCGTCAGCGTCATCCACCGCGTGGCGACCAAAGGCGTGATTCATCGCAATCAAGCTGCTCGCCGCATCAGCCGGTTGAATAAGGCCGTCAAGGCTATCGCCGTTCGCTGAAATTCCTAGGGGAAGCCCAGTCTTCGCCCGATGAACATAGGTGAGGGAGGCCGCTGCCTTCCAACTCACAGGAAAGGAAGGCCATCGCCTTCCTTTTTGTGCGTTTGAGGATGGACTTGCGTCGCTCTCGGCAATGCCGTAGCCGCGCGCCGTTGGCTCGAAGCCCGAGCCCTATCGACCAATCGATCCACATAGCGACCGACAAGTTCGGGCGTTCGCCCGTTTCGACGCTCGCCGCGACCTCGCCCACCTTTTGTTGGAGCGGCTGATGCGCACCGCAGGCTCGATCGTCAACGGCTTGACTATCCGGCCAGCCGTTGCACGCTTTCGACCCCGGTGATCTTCTCCACATTCTTGATCAATCGGGTCAGCTCGGCCACATCGCGGATCGCCAGCTCCAGCTTCACCATCGCGTGCCCATCGTCCAAATTGCGAGCTTCCGCCTTGTTGATGTTCACTTGGGCCTGCTCGCATACTTTGGTGATGTTGGACAGCATCCCAGGCCGATCGGTGCAGAGAATCTGGATTTCGCCAGAGTGCTTCCCCGCGGAACGTGGATCCCACTCGACGGCGATCCTCCGGTCGGCATCCAGATTCTTCAATTGGTCGCATTCCCACTTATGAACGGAGATGCCGCGCCCACGCGTGATAAAGCCCGCCACCGGTTCGCCGGGAAGAGGGCCGCAGCATTTCGCAAAGCTGACCATCACCCCATCTTCTCCGGAGATCAACACCGGGCTTTCGCTGCGCCCACGCCATCGGGTCAGCAGCGAAGAAAGACCGGTTTGCGGCGCCTCCTTCTTCTGGAACACGCCTTCGGGCAGAACGTCCTTGACCACCGCGGAGGGGGTCAGGTGACCGCGCGCGACGTCCAAAAAGAGCGCGGTCTCCTCTTTATATCCCTTCGCCTGGAGAAAATCGCCGAAGGTACCCTCGGATTTCGCTTTCGCGAGCGTCCAATGGAAACGCTTCAGCTCCGACTCCAGCATCTCCTGGCCGAGGCGCACCCCAAGTTCCGCTTCTTCCTCGCGAAGCACACGTCGGATCTTCTGAATCGCGCGGCCAGTCTTGGCGATCTCCAGCCAATCGCGGTTGGGCTTCTGATTCGGAGAGGTTAAAATCTCGAGGGTATCCCCGGACTTTAGAACATAGCGCAGGGGAACGATCCGCCCGTTCGCCTTCGCGCCCACACAGTGATTACCTACATCCGTGTGGATTGCATATGCAAAATCGAGAGCCGTGGCCCCCGACGCCACCTGTTTTACATCCCCGGTCGGCGTGAATACGAAGACTTCATCCGCGTAAAACTCGCCCTTCACCGTCTCCATAAAGTCGGAGGCATTTTCCACGTCGCGTGCGCTTTCGAACAGATCGCGGATCTTGGAAATCCGTGCCACATCTTCCGCAGATAACGTGAGCTTTCCTTCTTTATACTTCCAGTGGGCAGCGATGCCCTCTTCAGCCACCTGATGCATCGCCGGCGTTCGAATCTGTACTTCGACGCGTCGCTGCTCCGGTCCGATCACTGTGGTATGCAACGATTGGTAACCGTTCGGTTTTGGGCGAGCGATATAGTCTTTGATGCGATCCGGAACCGGGGGAAAACTCGCATGAACCAATCCCAGCGAGTAGTAGCACATCCCTACGTCGGGAACAAAAACCCGAAATGCGATCAAGTCAGGAATATCACCGACTTTTACAGACCCCTCCTTCATCTTTCGATAGATCGAATACCGGTGTTTCGCCCGACCGCTGACCTCACACTGCACGCCCTGGCTTTGCAGTTGATCGCGCAGCGCCTTGGACACACGCTCGGTATATAAGTCGCGATCCGCCTGGGTATCCTGGAGGTACTCTTGGATCTCGCGGTAGGCCTCCGGCTCCAATTGAAGGAAACACATGTCCTCCAATTCGGACTTGATCCGGGTCAGACCGAGACGATTGGCGATCGGAACATAGATGTCCATGGTCTCGCGCGCGATCGCCCGAATCTTGTCCGGTTTGCCATGGTGATCGAGCGTCTGCATGTTGTGCAGGCGATCCGCGAGTTTCACCAGGATCACCCGAAGGTCCTGGCTCATCGCCATCATCATCTTTCGGAAGTTCTCGGCCTGCAGCTCTTCGCTGGAACGGAATTTCAACTTCCCGATTTTGGTGACGCCGTCCACCAAACGCGTGACCACCGGCCCCATTTCGGCCTGCATTTCCGCCACAGACAACGGGTTGTCTTCCAACGCATCGTGCAGCAATGCCGTTGAGACCGTATCAATGTCCATCCGCATGTCGGCCAGAATCTTCGCCACCGCCAACGGGTGGGTCAGATAGGCTTCTCCGGACTTGCGCATCTGCCCATTATGGGCTTTCGCCGCTAATAGATACGCCTTCATCACCGGTTGAAGATCCGCATCGGGCGAATAGCCCCGAATGGTCTCCAGAATTTCCGAAATGGTGGTCAAGGCGAAACCCTCACCCCCTAGAATGCGCGCCGCCAAGCCCCGCGTAAAGGGGGAACGATCACTCCCCCGCGGTCCGACCAGACTCCCTCGATCGAACGTCGTTTCCGCTGTCAACAAACGGTTGCGCAGGTCCCACGGCCTTCGCTCGGCTTCGCCTCGCTGCGCGGTCCTCACGACCGCAGCCGCTTCGTTTTGCCGGCCTACGAGCAGCGC
>SYKL01000284.1 GCA_005797785.1 Pseudomonadota bacterium
GCTGCTGGACGAAGTGCTGGTCAACCATCCGGATCACGGCATCACCCTGTTCTACAAGGGAATGATCGCGATGCGAGCGGGAAAACCTGAGATCGCGGTACCGGCTCTGGAGCGAGCGATGGAGGTTCAACCGGACCCATTCATCCAAAAGCAGCTGGACCGCGCCCGCATGGCGCTCAAAGGCGGCGCTCCATCAGAAACTCCGTCGGACGTTCCGTCGGAAGCCTCACTGATTGCCGAGGGCGAGGTCACTTTGGCCGAAGGTGCGCAAATTGGGGCGGGTACGGTGCTGTTCGTCAACGTTCGAACCCCCGGCGGTGGGCCGCCGTTGGCCGCGGTCAAACTCCCACCCGGCCCGTTCCCGATGAAGTTCCGGATCACCACCGCGGATCGGCTGCCCATGGGCGGCGATCGGCCGCTTCCCGCGGAGGTGCAACTCGGTATCCGGTTGGATGCCGATGGAAACGCCTTTACTAAAGAGGGGCTTCCTGCCGCCACCGTCGACGGCGTGGCGCCTGGAGCCACAGGCCTCCAGGTCTCCCTTCAGTAGGTTCCTCAAGCGTTATTGGCCAACCACCCAGGTGACGGGCTTGATCTCGGCCTTCTTCCACGGCTCCCCTCTCGGCTCGACCGAAAGCGGCGTCGTAGAAAAAGTGCCGGCAAACGCAGGGGTGACGTGAAGTGGGATCTCCATCACCTCGCCGGCCTGAAAGGGACGGGTGACCAGGCGCACGCGATCGGTCTCTACCTCCCATTCCACCAACCGATCCGCTAAGCGAGCCAACTGTTCGTCATCCACGGATGCCCCAGCTGGCAGGCCCTGCTCCAATACCAACGATACGCCAGAAGGCGCCGCCAAGGTTAACTTAACTTCGCCCGCGTCTCCCACCGTGAACCGATCAGCATCGACCTCCACATCCACGCCCGCCAACTTTTCGGCGCCCGACCAAGGAACCCAACTGTGAAGCGTGGCGACAAACGCCAGACCCGGGGTTTGCGGCGACACTTTCACCGATACCTTCCCACCATGGTTGGCGCTGAGCAACGCTGGAACCTTGGGCTGCGAGGGGTCCAACTTGGCCGATGACTGTTTGACGCCATCGACAAACAGTTGCACCTCCACCTCTTTGTCCAGGCCCGGCAGCGCTTTCACCACCGCTTCCAGAGCGATCACGTTCGCCGGTCCCGCGCCAAAGCCATTGCGGGCATCGTACCCGGACATCAACTCGGCGACCAGATCGCCGCGCCACTCCAGATCCGCCTGATCCGCCAGCGCTAGGCTCGTCCAAGCCAACATCTCCGCCTGAGTAGGCGTCCAACCCCAAGGATTGATCACATCGCCCGGGACCTGCACTGTCCGAACGCCTTCGACTTCCACAATTCCTTCCAGCACTTTCTCTCGCAACACCTTGGCCGAATCGCCGTCCACCAGTCCGGAAGCCAACACCACCGCCGCCGTGTACGGGTCTTTCACGTCCTTCACCGCCGCAATCCGCTCCAGGGCTCCAGCGGCCTTCAAGCGAGGCCCTTCCATCGTTTCTGGAAGCGTCCGCGCCGCAAATGCGGTTTGAACGATAACGCCCTGCCGCGTGCTGTTGGCGCCTCGAAGCCAGGTTCCGTCGGCTCGCTGAGAGCCTGCTATGTCTCTCGCCAATCGCGCGGCGAGTCCTTCGGCCAATTCGTGGCCATGAACATTTCGAAGCGCCGCCAACAGATCGGTCGCCGTGCCAGCGTCAGGGGCCAGCGAGTGGCGAGAGATCCGTTGCCAAGCGACGAGTTGCTGCCTGCGGATCAGTTTGTCATCCACCTCCAACTTCATCGTTTCCGAGAGTCGGCGGTATTCCGCCGCCACCGCAAAGGTATAGGCAGCATCCCAAGCGGAGGTTCCCGAGGCGCCGCGTTCAATCTCCGACTGAAGGACCGATAATGGTCCTGGAAACACTAACAACGACAGCTCTTGGGTTCGAGAATCCGCATCCGACGGCCCGGACAGCTCAAACGAGCGCTCCGAGCTCAACGTTCCACCGCGCACCGTCCCCACCGGCCGGCCTTGCGGAAACACGGGGATCTCCCGCTCAACGGCATCGCCGCCCACCAAAACCGCGCGCACGTTAGCAGCTCCGGCACCCTCGGCGCTGAGCGAAAACCGGCGAAGGTCGCTCGCTCCCGGCGGAAGAACGATCACCGCCTGTGCGGATCCGCCCAGGGGGCCGGTCGCATCGACCGTCATCCGCGTAGAAATCGCTTCTGAACTGGTGTTGACGATCTGGATCGGCAAAGCCAATTCATCCCCCGCAAACAACCAGCCGGGCACCACTGGCTCGATGTAGACGGGAAGTCGGCTATCAAACGTTGTGATCGAGCCGGCCTGCGCCCCATCGCGGGTGTGCCCTAGGGCTAAGATGCGCCAGGTCGTCAGCGTATCCGGAACACGAAACTCCACTTTTGCGGTGCCCTGCGCATTGGTCTCCACCAAGGGCGCCCACAAGAACGCCTCGGGAAACCATTGTCGCAAGGTCTCTTCCTGTTCGTGGTCGTCGACCGGAGGCGGGGGCGGTTTTCCGTCCGCCACGTCGTCGACGTCCAGCTTGGCTTCACGTCCCCGCGGGGCAGCCGACTTGGGCTTGGCCGGGCCCGCCTCGTCCGCGATGGGGACTGCGTCCATCTCGGCGGAAGGCTCCTCTTGCGCCAACGGCGCGGTGGACATCTCGGTGTATTTGTCGCTGCTGCCCGGTTGCGATCCGCCGCCGCACGCCGTTAACGAAAGAAGAAGCACGGAAAACCCATGTAAGCGAGCCATCACCGCACCTCCGTTTCGATATAGCGTTGCCAGTCCATGACGTCCTCTGGAAGCCGAGTCTTGTCGATCACGACCTCCCGCGGGTCCACCTGCGTCAAAAGTTCCGACGGCAATACCGCCAGGGTGAGCTCGCGACCAAAGGCGTCCACCGCAGGATCTCCCGCGTTTGACAACCTGTCCAAAGCCGCACCCCACATCGACACCATCCGTTCGGGGGTCATCCGGTCCGCAGCAGCCGCTGAAGACTCCCAAGCGGCAACGTCCGAAGATACAGCCTCCAACGCCCGGTAAAAGTTGCGCTGCAGAACGTCCGCGTCGTCATGGAGGGAGGTCACGCTCGCGTACAGCGCATCATCGCCCGCTGGATCCGTTGGCAGCTGGGAAACCCTCAATACGGCGGCTTTCGCCGCATTTTCGCCCTTGACTTGCCCGAGCAACAAGGCTTTCGGATCAAAAGCGCCGAACGCCGGCCGGTCGGAGGTCGCGCGAACGGTGATGCGACCGTATTCTTGGGGCCCCAGCAGCGGTGCCAGCTGCTCCAAAGCCACATCGACGCCGATCAACCCGACACCTGCGGGTGTCGGCGCTCCCCCGGACTCGGTGTGCACGGTCAACGACGCCATCTCACCCGGCCGATATTCCTTTTTGTCGGTTTCTAAGGAGACCTTCAACTCGTGTTCGGAGCGAACGAACACCACTCCGCGCTGCCCGGACCATTCCACGGTCAAGAATCCCTCTGCCTTTTCTGGAATAACAAACGTCCCTTTCCGAGTGTCCGGATCGATCGCCATCTCCGCCAACGACAAGCTTCCTTCCGTCACCCACAATTTCTTCGGAAGTTCGCCGTAAAAATTCGGACCGCGGATAAACTCAAACTCCACCGTTTCGCCGACCTTAGCGAGCGAAGGGGTCGCTCGAATGCGCAAGTCGGGCACTTGCCCGGGCATCAGTACCAGCGGTGCTTCCCCCACCTTAGCGCCATCGACCACGGCAGCGACCCGCAATTGGTAGGCGGTGATCGCCTGATCTTGCGGAATCGACTCCCCGGTTTGGGGGACGCTGAGCGTGAACTGCGCCAGGCCCATCCCTGACGCTTCTGCTGGCTTTGAGAGCTTTGCACGCTGCAACTCCTCCCGAACACAGCCGATCGCTGCGGCCGACAAACCAGAACCGCTCGCGTCTCCAAAAGAGAGTTCAATCGCAGAACTTCCGGCATCCGTCGCCCAGTGTGCCTCGACCACCGCTCCACCGTTCACCCCAGATTCCCTCGGAAGGCAGCGGCGCGCGCGCAGGCTGGCCTCTGTGAGCGCGGTATCGACAGTTCCCAACGCGCCACCCGCCGTCTCCACCGTCGTCGTCAGGGACGGCCGTAGCGCGTCGGGAAGCGAAATCGTCCACTGGTAGGTACGCTCATCCCCTGCCGGCAGCCGGACCCGGCGCAGGACCCCCTCCACACACTGCTCGGACGGAGAAGAACCCGCGATCACCCGAGTCACTGAGCCCGAGCGCGCCACGCGAACGCCCGCGGTGATCGTGGACGACCCGATTTGGACATCGGAACACCCCCCCAACGCGGGAATTACATCGTCTAACGCCCGCCTTTCCGCGAGTCCAAAATCGCCCGAGGAAAGCTCGCGCGCTCCGGTGATCGTCGGCAGCGACGGCACCTGCGGACGCGGCCGATAAGGCGGAGCTTCGACGATCACCGTCACTGGGTCACCCGGATCGATCTGCAGCGCTGCCACCGCGTCTTCATCCGCCTTCGCGGTCTGAATTTTGGCGTCTGGATCCCACCAATTCGAGACGGATACGTCCGCTCCTGGCAGTGCCGTGCCATCCGGCCGGGTCACCCGCAAGTACGCGCGATTGTTGAATCCGCCCACCAGTCCGTCGCCCAATTCCGTGACCGCATCGACCTTGATGGGATACTGCGAAAGAACCAGGTTTGTGACGGCACTGGAGGTTTCCCCGGCCTCCTCGGTCACCTCCACCTGTGCCCGCAGAACCGCGCGCTCCAAGAGATCCGAGGGCACCTGCCCCACCAAAACCCTATACTTTCCTGACGTGTCCGTGACCGCTTCCAGAGTGTCTTCCCAGTCCAGCGGCATCGGCCATCGACCTTCTGAAACGGAAAGACTTACCTTCACTTTGCCATTGCGAACCGGGGCCCCCGATCCGTACCGTGCCACCCCCTCCACGGCCACCGCATCGCCGATCGCAAACCAGGACTTGCTGGCTCGACTTTCGACGGTCAACCGCGGCAAACGGAACGGGCGAACGTCAAAGCTCACACTGTCCGACGCGGCGCCGCTCTCCCAGGTCGCACGCCAGGTCCCCACCATCGCTTGAGAATCCAGTGGAAAGCTCGTGTCTGCGACACCAAATGGCCCAGCTTTGTCCTTTTCAACCAACATCTCTTGGCCCGCTGGATCGAAAATCCGCCACTTTCCAGGCCTGCCGTCCAGTGGACTCAGGTCGGTCCTACGAAAAAGAACACTTCGAAGAAGGACTTCCTGACCCGGTTTATACAGCGGCCGGTCCGTCAGCACATGTGCCAAAGCGGGCGCGTAAAACGGCATAGGAACATCCACTTCGATCGTTTCAAACGCGCTGTGCACCGCAGCGTGCAGCACATAGTCGCCATCGGGGATGTCCGGAACTGAAACCCTGTAACGAAGCGTGTTTTCGTGTTCGGTGTCTAAGATCTCAAAGCCAGATACCGCTTTTCCGTCGGCGTCCCGCAACTCCAAGTCTACGGAAACTCCCCGAGTTGCATTTCTTTCGTCAGGCCACGCCGAAACACCGGCCCCGTTCATAAACCGCAAACGGGGGGTGACTTCGACCCATCCCTCGCTTCGGCGCACGAGGCCTGAAGCATAAACCGTGGCCCCAAGCCTCAAATCTCCCGCCGGGCATTGGTCCAACCAAGCCCCGTACCGAACGCCAATCGGCACGCAGGTCACCGTCGCGCACAAGCCGATGCAGGTCAGAGTTGCGATCACAACTCCCGCGGAAACCACGCCGAATACAACTTTCTTCGCAGAAACACCACGGGCCATCTTCCCTCCGAACGCGGCATCTTACGACAACGCGCATCCCGACACCGGGGGAATTTTCTGGTTCCGCTATTTCAGCGTGCAGCGTTCCATCGTCGCGCCACACTTCACGTTGTACCGCGTATTCGGGATGACGGTGACACTTCGAACCAGAATCGGCGCCTTGCCGTCAAAACTGGCAAACAAATCGTACTTCCCTGGCGGGACCGCGGCCGGCAGGTCGAAGCGGCCGTCCGAACCCGACACATACGCGCTCACATTGCCATCGGCGGTCAAAATGAGCTCGCCAGGCTCCCGATCCGGCTGGTAGTTGACGCGCTCCGGTGGTTTTGGGGTTTCGTCCACAATGGGGGTCGGCACGGGGGGCGTGACCACCGCCAAAGAAGGATCCTTCTTTGGCGGCGCGGTTTCCTTGTTCTTAATCACCTCTTTCGGCGGAGGAACCTCCGGCGTTTCGGGCGCCGGATCGGAGGGAGGAACGGCGGTATCGAGCCGCGGGATCGGCTCCGGTACGATCTCGGGATCGGTGAGCCTGACGTCGGGATCCGCCTCGTCCGCCAGACTCCAGGAAATGGTGAATCCCACACCTACGGCGATCGCCACCAGCAGGGCGACGGCTCCGACGACAGACGCCACGCCGAATGCGGCGAGTCCCACCCGGCGTCCAGAAAAGGTGACATCGGTGGGCTTTGGGCGCACCACGCTGTCGGAGTGATGCTCACGCAGTATCGGAGTAACCGGCGTCGGCGGCCGTTGCTCCGTAAGTGGACGCGAACGTGTATCGGTGGTGAACACCTCTTCCACCAACGTGCGATCGGTCAAATCGCCTCGGATCACCGCCGGATCATCCCAACGTCGCGCCTTCGCCCAGCGCGACACGGACGCCCCAGGGATCTGCTCCAAAAGATCCTCACACTGCCTGGCGACCGCACCGACCGTCGGCCGTTGCTCGTGCTCGTAGGCCAACAACGCCGTGAGCAACTGCACCACACCCGGGGGGGTGTCCTTAGGAATCAGTGCAAACCGCTCCGCATGATACGTCTCGTAGCGCCGCGGGTCGATCGCCAACACCGACAGGATCGGCATCGACACATCCTGGAAAAACCGTACGCCCACCACGCCTTCGTAGAGGCAACACCCCAACGCAAAGGCGTCGCTCGAAGAGTAAACGGCGGCCGACAAATAGCGTTCGGGGGCCATATATGCTGGACTTCCGACCATCATGTCGGTCTGGGTGCGGACCATCCGCGAGATGCCATCCGTTCGCGCGATGCCAAAGTCAAGTAGCTTTACTTGTCCGTGCCGACTGATCCGGATGTTTGACGGCTTGATATCTCGATGAACCATTTCCAGCGGTTTGCCATCAGGCCCCTTGGTCGACCAGGCCGCGTCCAACGCCGCCGCCACCGAGCCCACGACCTCTACGAGTGGGCGCAATGGAATGCGGTCGCCGCCTTTCACAAAGGCCGACAAGTCTAGGCCATCGACGAACTCCGTGATCAGCGAGGCACAACCGCGCAACATCGTGAGGTCGTAGACCCGCAAAATGGTGGGATGATTGAGGCGAGCCAACATGTGGCCTTCATCCCGCAACCGCTGCAATGCCTGCCGCGACGGATCCTCATCGCTCTTCAACATCTTGATGGCGACGTCGGTCTCCAACCCGCCTGGGCTGTACATCCGGGCCCGATACACCGCTCCGAAACCGCCCTGTCCAAGGAGCGGCCCCATGAGGAACCGGCGTTTGGCGATCTCTTCCATCCCTTAGATCATCGACCATTCCTGCGCAGTCCTCAAGGGCTATCGAAGGATCGGCATCAGATTTCCGCTCCACCGCCAGCTCCCGAGGATAGAAACAATGCCAGGACCAATTCCTCCCGAGGAACCCAATGCCGGTATTGCAGTTTTTCGACCAAGAGCGCCCGTTGTTCGTCCATCCTCTCCGGCCCGGGCGCACCGTCATTGGCCGCTCCGACGAGTGCGATATCGCGCTCCCTTCCGAGGACATCAGCCGCATTCATTGCGCCATCGACCACCGCGCCGACGGATGGTGGCTCACCGACCGAAGCCGGCATGGAACCTTACTAAATGGGAGTCCCGTTCAGCGCTGCTCGTTGCAGCCTGGGTCCGAAATCGGAATTGGGCCATATCGGGCTCGGTTTGCCGAAGATCGACAGAGTCGGAATGCAGGCGCCACCACCTTGCAGCCGGTTGCGCCTGCGGTGCACGAAGACCTGATCGAGGTCGACGGCGACGGCGTTGCCTGTTGTGCCGCTGAAATCTCTTTTTCTTCTGGACCACTTCAGGGTCAAACCCGCCGCCTCGCCCAAGCCCGGACCCGCGTCGGTGGGCCTGGCTCGGATCTCGTACTCGATGCTTCCCTTCCATCCGACGCTTTCGTCATCCGCGTCGCGCGAGGCCGGGTGATGATCGAGCCCGGGCGCGCTGCCGTCTTTTTGGCGGGACATCGGGTCCGGGAGACGACGCCGGCCTGGCCCGGCGAAGAGCTATTGATTGGGGATCACACCGCATTGATCGCCGCACACACGGCGAACGATCACCGAGAAGACCTGTCCGAGTTCGGGGACATGGTGGGCAAATCCAGCGCCATGCGGCGTTTATTCGGCGTGTTGGCCAGAGTAGCCGCCCACGATCACCCCGTTTTGTTGACCGGTGAGTCGGGTTCGGGCAAGGAGCTCGCCGCGCGGGCCATCCATGACGCCGGATGCCGGGGGGATGCGGCTTTCGTCGCCGTCAACTGCGCTGCGGTCGCAGATGGCCTGTTCGAGTCAGAACTGTTCGGCCACGAAAAAGGTGCATTCACGGGCGCGGTCGCGCGACAGGACGGCGCGTTCCAGCAGGCGGATGGCGGTACATTGTTTCTCGACGAAGTGGCGGAGCTCAAATTGGACGCGCAGGCCAAGCTGCTACGCGCTCTGAACTCTGGAGAGGTTCGTCGAGTCGGTGCTGCCAAAGTAGAATATCCCGACGTTCGTATTGTGGCAGCAACCCACCGAAACCTCGCACAGATGGTGGACGCAGGGCTGTTTCGCGCAGACCTCCTTTTTCGGCTCGCCGTTCTTACGGTTCGGATCCCTCCTTTGCGCGATCGCCGCGACGATATTCCTTTGCTGGTTCACACGCTGCTCCAGCGTCAACACCCCCACGCCAAGATTACCGATGAAGGGATCCGCGCGTTGCAAGCCTACGATTGGCCCGGCAATGTGCGAGAGCTCCGCAATGTACTGACGCGCGCATTTGTAATGGGTGGTCCAAGTCTTTCAGTGAGCAGCCTGGAATTCAACCCGTGGGCGTTCGAAGGGGCAATGGCCACGCCCGCGACGACCGCGCCCGATCCGGAACGCGACGCCCTTAGCGCCGCCCTCCTTCGAAACGGAGGCAATCGAACGCGCGCCGCCCGAGAACTCGGAATGCCCCGTTCGAGCCTACTTTACAAGCTTCAACGATTGGGCATCGGCTAGCGAACGCGCGCCGACCTCCCGGATCACGTCGCGAAGGACCGCGTTCCGAAAAGGCTTCTCTAAGCACCGGTTTGTGGTGGTAGCCAGGAATTGTCGGGCCGCCGTCGTAAACGCCCCACCAGTTACGAACAACAGTCTCGGCACCAGATCAGGCCATCTTTCGCTCACTTTGGCGTGAAACTCCATCCCCGTCATTTCGGGCATCATCAGATCGCAAAGGATCACATCGTAGCTCGGCGACCTCGACAGCCACTCCAAAGCGTCGCGCGCACGCGTAGTCACGCGAACCTCATGTTCAACGCCTAAAATCTGTTGCAGCAGTTCCAAAATCGCGGGTTCGTCGTCGATGACCAACACCCGCAATCGTGCGCTCAGGCGAGCTGCCGAAGCGTCCACGGAAACTGTCGGCTCCGTAGCCTGAGCGATCGGGAGAAACACCCGAAAAGTGGTGCCCACCCCAAGGGTGCTTGCCACCTCGATGTCCCCGCCATGCGCCGCGACAATATCACGGCAGATAGAAAGGCCCAGGCCCACGCCTTGTTTCGTCGAGAAAAATGGAGTAAACACCTCCCCCAGGGCCGCGGGCTCAATCCCCACGCCGGTGTCGGACACCTCGACGAGAACACGACCATCCGTCACCGAAACGCTAACTCGAATCTCATTTTCGTTCGCCCGCCCCTCGTCGATCGCCTGCGAAGCATTGATCAACAGGTTCAGGAACACCTGCCCTAGCCGGGATTCATTCCCTCGAACGGGAGGTACCACCAACAAATTCTTCACTACCCTTGCGCGGTGCCGAATCTCGTTTTGCGCCATGCTCAACGACGACTGCAAGACTTGGCGAACATCCACCGGCCCAATTCGTGCATCGTCCGGCCGGGCGAACGATCGCAAATCCCGACTGATCTCCACAATTCGAGACGCACCCTCCGAAGCGCGGGTCAACGCCGCCCGGACCGGCTCCAGCCGATCCTCGGGCAGGCCAGTGGATTCGAGCGCTTCTACTGCGATATCGATATTTCCAAGTACAAATGCCAATGGATTGTTGATCTCGTGGCCGACACCCGCCGCGAGCATACCGATCGTTGCCATTCGATCGGCGAGCTTTAAGCGCGCTTCGATCAGCTTTTTTTCTGAAATATCGGTCATCGCGCCAACCATTCGGATCGCGCGACGGTGCTCGTTTCGGATCACCACCCCGCGGTCGTGCACCGTGCGCCAAGTGCCATCCGCGTGCCGAAATCGATATTCATCCGACCAAAACTCGTCATCCAGAATGGCAGATCCAATGCTGTCAACCACCCTGGGCCGGTCCTCAGGATGAACATTGTCCGTCCACCAATCGAAACCACCCGCGCGCTCGCGCGAATACCCAAACTGGGTTCCAACGCCGAAACTCCATTCGATCGCGCCAGTCTCGACGTCCAAATCCCAGATGGCGTCGGTGAGCGCGCGAGCAATCCACTCAAAGCGGTCGCGCTCCCACCGTTCGTCCATCGCTGCTCCCGCCATAAGGCGCCGGTATTAGTAAACGCATTTACTAGTCGGTCGTCACCCGTCCTACAAGGCCCAAATGATCTCTTGAAGCAGAACTTCCATGTCCAACGTCATCTGAGCTTCGTTGTGGAAGGTGGTGTACACGACATTTCCTCCCGCCGTCGGAAGTTCTACAGCCAAAGGACCTTCCCCGTTGGTTACAGACCCGTTGGAATTGATATATTCGTAGGTTCCGTACACCATGGGCGAACCGCCGCCACCTGATCCGACGGGCGTGACCCACGAACCCAGGTCGTACCTAAGGTTAGCAGTGGTTTCACCGCCCAGTGCGGTGATCATCATTGGATCCAACACGCTGACTTCGTAGGTGCCGGGATACCCTACCCGCGCGGCATAAACATCGGAATCGTCGCCGCGGAAGTCCACCATGGACGGAAAGGCTTCCTCGATCACAAAATACGCCCAATCGGATGCGTATACCGAACCGCCTTCATTGGCGTAATCGCGGATGTTGTCGCCGATCTCGCCAAGGGACGGTCGCAAGATCTCTTCGTTCAAACCGCAATTGAGAAAGATGATGTCGTATTCGGCCATCCGTTCGGGGTCGCGCAGGAAGTTCTTCCCCTCCGAACCAAGACCGTTGAAAGCATCATATTCGAGGCCAAGATGGCTGATGATCGAGCCGATCGAGTCGTACTGACCCGTGACGACCGCAATGTTCAGATCTTCTTGCTCCAAGCACTCTTCTTCGGCAAGCTCCACAATCTCATTTTGAGGGATATAGACCGGAATCTGCACGTGGAAACTGCCTTTCTCCACGACCAACATCCGATCGCCCGCGGGGACATTGGTCAGGGTAAAATACCCATCCGCATCCGTGAAGGTCTGGGACAGACCATACTCATGTTCGATCGCTGCCTTAGCGCCAGCGACATAGACATTCTCGTTGGGTGCGCAGATCCGGCCCTGCACCCCACCCACGGGCACGTCATCGGGGATGCCGTCGTCGGGTTCTACTCCAGTATCCCCCGTATCGTGGGGTATCCCTGCGGTATCCGTCACGCGTGTAAAGTCGTTTTCAGGACAACCTGTCAACAGAATCGCGCATCCCCAGACCACGTGCCGCATGTTCTCTCCCGGTTGCCCTACCCAGAGCAAGCATTGTTCCACGCCGCCGACCCTGTTGGATACACAGTTTCTCTAAAGTTCACTCATCGCGGCCGCAAAACCGCGACATTTTGATCACACCCCTTCGCGCCGACGTCGGAGCCACGCGAGCGCCGGAAGCCACAAACCAAGAAGACCCGCCGCAGATCCCGTTTCACAACGACATCCGCCCCCGCGCAGCTCGCGCGCTCCGTCGCAGACATCGCCCACGCCGTTTTCATTTTCATCGAGCTGGTCGCCGTTCGCACGATCGGGGCAGTTGTCGCAGGCATCGCCGAATCCATCGTCGTCCTGGTCCACTTGAACGAGCTCAAAAGTCGCCGGGCACAAGTCGCAGACGTCTCCAACTTCGTCCTCATCCTCGTCGCTTTGGTCGCCATTTTCGACCGTTGGACAATTGTCGCACTCGTCGCCATTCAGGTCGCCATCGGAATCCACTTGGCTTGGATTCGGGATGTCCGGGCACGTATCGCAGATATCGCCCGCACCGTCATCATCGGCGTCAATCTGGAATTGGTTGAATTCCTCAGGACAATTGTCGCAGGAGTCGCCCAACCCATCTTGGTCGAAATCCTCGGATTCCGGCTGGTCGCTGCCTGGGCAGAGGTCGCAAGAATCGCCAAAACCGTCGCCGTCTTCATCGGCCTGATCGGTGTTCGCCAAATCCGGGCAATTGTCGCAAAGATCGCCGAATCCATCGTCGTCGGCGTCGCCTTGCTGCGCGTTCGGGACATCGATGCAGTTGTCGCACGCATCCCCCACCTCGTCGCCATCACCGTCGGCCTGGTCCTCATTCGGGACCAACCAGCAATTGTCGCAGAGATTGCCAAAGGAATCGCC
>SYKL01000285.1 GCA_005797785.1 Pseudomonadota bacterium
CATCGCCTCCGTCTTTCCCGCGGCCTTCCATTCCTCCGCTTTGTCACTCACAAACCGCTGAAAGTCAGAAAACCGCTCCACCTGTGGATCCACCGCATTCTTAAAATGACCCCATCGAAACTCGAAATGACTGCGATTGTCGAGCAGTACGATGTCGTCACGCTGAAGCAGGCTCCGCCATTCCTTTGAAGAAAGGGCGCGATGCCGCGCCGGCTGCGTACCGGTCACGCCCCGCGCACCAAAGGCGACCAATTCCGCGCGCACCCGGACCCGCATGCGCGCAAACGGGACCGTTTTGCATTCGCTTCGCTTGAACGTCATACCGGAAAAGGCACCCGCAAACGCGGGGTCTTCCCACAGGGCGTCCTCAAATGCTCGGACGGCCGCGACTTCACCTGCAACCGTACCATTAATCCCTTCGGACGCCACTAAGATGACGCCCGAGAGCCCCTTCGTCAGCGAACGAAGCCGTTCAGCAACCGTTTCCGGGCTTTGCAGTGGGGTAAACCGGTAAAACGCTGTGTGAATCCACTCGGACATGGTAACCCGGCCATTCCCGCCCTTCGTATGACGTTTGCGAGCAGTTGACCACGCAAAGTCACACCCCCCGGAAGGTCGCTTTCTTACCCACTTCGCGGTATCGTCGCGATGTTGGAGAGCCCATGGTCCCACCCTTTCGTTTCCCGGTGCGCACATGAAAGAACAACACCGTTCAAAACTTATCCTTGGCGCGCTCGGCGTGGTGTACGGAGACATCGGCACAAGCCCACTATACGCGTTGAAAGAATGTTTTCACGCAATTGAGCCCAGCCCCGAAAACGTCTTGGGGGTGCTGTCGCTGGTCGTATGGACGTTGATCACCATCGTCTCTGTCAAATACTTGGCTTTCGTCCTTCGCGCTGACAATGACGGAGAAGGCGGAATTCTAGCGCTGATGGCCTTGATCCGGCCGAACAAAGATCCCGCTCCACGAAGTCGCGCCTGGGTGCTGGTCCTGCTCGGCCTGTTTGGGGCCGCTTTGCTGTACGGTGATGGCGTTCTAACGCCCGCTATATCGGTGTTGTCGGCCGTTGAAGGCCTGTCGTTGATCACCGACGCCTTCACCCACACCCGGGTCGTGGTGCTCACCGTCGGCATTCTCATCGCCCTGTTCTCCGTACAACGCTTTGGAACGGAAAAAATGGGCCGGTGGTTTGGCCCGATCACCCTGGTGTGGTTCGTGGTGTTGGCACTGCTCGGGATCAAAGGGATCTTGATGCATCCCACCGTCTTGTTTGCCTTGTCTCCGCACTACGCGGCAGCATTCATCGCGGCAGCACCCGGTACCGCGTTTTTGGTGCTCGGATCCGTGTTCTTGGTGACAACCGGAGGCGAGGCACTCTACGCCGACATGGGCCATTTTGGGCGTCAACCCATACGCATCGCTTGGTTCGCCGTGGTGCTGCCCGCCCTACTGCTCAATTATTTTGGTCAAGGTGCTTTACTACTTGTCGATAAGGAAGCGGCACACAATCCGCTTTTTTCGCTGGTTCCTTCGTGGGGACTTTACCCCATGGTGTTCTTGGCAACAGCGGCAACGGTCATCGCCTCGCAAGCCCTGATTTCAGGCGTGTTCTCCATCACCCGGCAAGCGATCTTGATGGGCTACTGCCCCCGGATCCGGATCAACCACACCTCGCCAAACGAAATCGGGCAGATCTACATCGGTTTTGTCAACCAAGCGTTGTTGGTCGCGACCGTCGCCACCGTCTTGTACTTCGGAAGCAGCACCGCCCTCGCCTCCGCTTACGGCATCGCCGTGGCGACCACCATGGTGATCACCACCATCCTCGCCTTCGTCGTGAGCCGGGAACGCTGGAAATGGCCGTTGCCACTGGCGATCTTGGTATGGGGCAGCTTCATGTCGGTTGAGCTGTTCTTCTGGGCCGCCAACATGATGAAAGTGGCCGCAGGAGGTTGGTTTCCGCTCACCATCGGCGCCATCTTGTTCACCGGCATGACAACCTGGTATTCGGGTAGGAAGATCCTCGCTTCTCGTATGCGCGACCGCTCGATCCCTATGGATACCTTCTTCCGACACTTGGACACCGACAAACCCTACCGCGCCCCGCGAACCGCCGTATTCATGACCAGCGATGACGAACGTATTCCACCCACCCTGGTCCGAAACCGCGTTCACAACGGAATTGTGCACGAGCGAGTCATTCTGCTCACCGTCGAAACCCAAAACCGCCCGTATGTGCCGAAGGAAGAGCGCCTGGAGATCCACGCACTCCCGTCAAACTTCTGGCGTATAAAACTTCGGTTTGGTTTCATGGACGATACCGACGTGCCCGCGGAGCTCGCGCAAAGCGGCCTCCCCTTGGAAGCGGAAGATACCACGTGGTTTCTCGGTCGTGAAACGGTCCTTTCCACCGACGGCGACGGCATGGCCCAATGGCGCGAGCAGTTGTTCGGGATGATGCTAAATAATGCCCAGAGCGCCGTTGCTTTCTATCGAATCCCCACCGGCCAGGTCGTGGAAATCGGAACCCGACTCGAGATCTGACCGTGGAAATCCTCCCGTAGATCTCCGATCTTTCTGGAACGTAAAATCGCGGTCCAGGCTTTCACGCACCCGATGCAGTTTTTCCGATGGTGCCTACCTGCTCCGCGGAGGGATTTCCGATGCGGTCTTTGTTCGCCCTTGCCCTGCTTCAAGCGTGCACTCCCGACACCGAAGAACAACCCGCGCCGGAGGAAGTCGTCGCCCCCGACGAGGTGGGGCCGTACGGCGTTGTCACCATCGAAAGCGAAGTCGTCGGAACCGAAGAAGATCTGCCCATTCAAATTTGGTATCCCTCCGATGACGCCGACGGCGTCGCCTACTCCTACGGGGGGCTGCTCGCAGCCACCGCGGTCACAACCGGCACCCCCGCCTGCGAATCACCGCGCCCGGTCATCGTCTTCTCCCACGGAAACGGGGGAATTCGCTACCAGTCCGCGACGACCATGGAGTACTTCGCCAGCCACGGATGGATCGTTGCTGCCCCAGATCACGTTCGAAATACGTTTTTCGACGCCGACGACGACTACTATGCGGCAATGTTCTTGCGCCGCCCGCTCGACATCGCCGCCACCTTTGACGGCTTGCTCGAGGAAGATTCGTTGGCGGGCTGCATCGACCCCGAGGCCGGCTACGTCGTCATGGGCCATTCTTTCGGTGGATATACGGCTTACGCCACCGGCGGCGCACCGATGGACGTCAGCCTGGCGCTTAGCTACTGCGAGGGCGACGATAGTGAAGGTTGCCAGAAGGTCGTGGACTGGGCAGACGCCCATCCCGATGAGGATGCGGCCGATCTCTCTGATCCTCGGGTGTGGGGTGTGGTCGTCTGGGCACCCGCGTTCCACGAGATCTTTGGCGATCGAATGTCTGAAATCAGTGTCCCCACGCTGGTTGTCGGGGGTGAGGAAGACGATATGACCACCTGGGCCGGGTCGGTCGAAGCCTCCTACCAAGAGCTCACCACCGAAACCCGCGCATTGGCCGGGATTTCCGGCGCCGGCCACTACAGCTTCACCGATGTCTGCCCGTTCCTCGGCGAAACGTCGGACGGATGCGAACCTTCGGCGGCTCCCATAGAGGAAGTTCACGCGACCGTGAACACGCTCGTCACCGCATGGCTCCGCACCGAAAACGGTGAAAATGGGCTGGAAGAATGGTTACCTCCCGAGGAAGGGATCTCGCACTGGGAACGCGGGGAATAATCGCGTCGGCTAGACCGCCCCCTCTCCGAACTGGTGCGCCGCGATCGCCATCCCCATCATCCTTCCGCGAAACCCAACCTTTCCTCGGTCTTCTCCGGCAGCGCCAGCGACCACCATCAGCGGAAGCAGATGCTCCTCCCGCGGGTGAACCAGCCGCGCATGAGGAGCGGCCTCCCATCCGATCAACCTCCGATCGCGTTCGCCCGCCTCGGCCTCCACGGCCTGCGCCAACCACTCGTCGAAGGCTTCCGACACGGGGATCATCCTTGGGTCACGAAAAGCACGCAAATTGTGGAAACTTAGGCCGCTGCCAACGATGAACACCCCCTCGTCCCGTAGCGGTGCCAAGGCTCTACCAATCGCTAGATGTTCCGAAGGGTTTAAGCCTTTTTTCAGCGAAAGCTGAATCGTCGGAAGTTCCGCATTCGGGTAGGTCAGCTTAAACGGAATAAACGTACCGTGATCAAAACCCCGTTCTGGATCATCCCCCGACGAAATATCCGCTTCTCCCAACAGCGCCCGCACGCGCGCCGCCAACGCCGGAGACCCCGGTGCCGGCCATTGAATTTGATAGGACTCCGGTGGAAAGCCATAGTAATCGTACAGAATCGAAGGATTGGCGCTGGTCTGCACCGTGGGGACCGCCGCCTCCCAATGCGCCGAGATCACCAGCAACGCCTTGGCAGAAGCAGCAATTGAACGCAGATTTCTCAGGTAGGCGGCCAGCGGATCCATCTCCCGGCGGTCCAGCCCCATTTCCACAAACGGCCAAGGACCACCCCCATGGGGAACATAGACCACCGGCAAACGACGCATGTCTTCTCCTGAGGCCGCAGCCCTCAAGCATTGCTTTAACCACGGCCTTCTACGCGCCAAGGAAACGCACTGTTTCCAAAATTTCGTCAATCGGTTTACTATCTCAATCCCGTTGACCGCAACCCCAGGAAGGTTAGGGCAAAGGCGGGAGAACGCATGACCATCACCTGGGCCGACCTGATGGCACCCGACCTCAACGCAGCGAAAGCCTTTTATGGAGGGCTTTTTCGTTGGGAGTTCACCAGCACCGGGCGCTACGAAATCGCCACCCTCCACGGCCAGCGGATGGCGGGCATCGGGCAAATTCCCGCGGGTTCCAAGGTCGAACCTGGGTGGATCCCCTATTTCGGCTCCGAAGATGCCGAAGCTTCCGCCAAGGCGATTGTCGATGCCGGGGGCACGCTGGACCGCGCGCCTACCGACGTTGGAACCGGGGTATCTGTTCTCGCCCGGGATCCCGCAAGGGCGCGATTTGGCGTCTGGCAACCGCGTGAGGGCGTCCCAGAACGGGCCTCCCTCGCCTGGTGTGAGGTGAATACGCCGGATGCGGAGGCCGCAAGGGCCTTCTACACCGGCATCTTCGGACTTGAGGCCCAAGCGATGGAGGGCTTAGCAACGGCCTATTTCATCCTGCACCGCGGCGACGACGAGATCGGCGGCATCCTCCAAATGACAAAGGCATGGGAAGGCATTTCCCCAGCCTGGACCCTCTATTTTGAGGTGGACGACGTCAACGAAGCAGCATTCACCGTCGCAGAACTCGGGGGCAAGGTGGAATATGGTCCGTTCGACTCACCTTACGGGCGAATTGCCGTGATTCGCGACTCCCAAGGATTGTTTCTGTCGTTGCTACAAAGGCCCGCATGAACCCATCGATTCAAACCCTACAAGGCGCCTGTTTCCGGTTTTCGCTTCCTACCGGTTGGAGGGTCACCGAAGATGGACAGTTCGCCGTCATTCGCGTCGCACCGGATCAAAATGCCGTGTTGGGTATGGTCGGAAATGCGGGTCTCCCCGAGCATACTCCACCACTCCAGTTTGCAATGGAGAAGTTTTCTCAAGCGGGAATGCAGCACATACAACCGGGTCCCCACCGAAACGCCCCTCCCCTCCCCGGGTTTGGATTTGCGTGGGAGTTCGAGTTTCACTATCAAGTAGGCGGCGCCCCTTGTTTCGGCACATGCCGCGTAAGTATGGCTCCAAACTATGGCTTTACCACCATCGCGATCACATGGGCAGCGTCGGTCGCACCCCAGTGGGGATACTACCAGGGCTGGCTGCCCCAAGTCGCCCATCAGATCGAGATCCTCAACGGCCAGGCCTTTGGCGCACGCGGGATCGCCCACCAAAATCTGCAAAACTCGATCGCTGTAGGGCAACAAGCGCAAGCCAACCGCGACTGGGCTGAGCGCCAATGGGCGGAAGTCACCCGACAACGGGGAGAATCCAATGATCGTCAGCATGCACAGTTCCGTGAGAACCTGGGTAACGTGCAAACCTGGACGAACCCCTACGGGTATCCGAATCTTCAGCTTCCAAACACCTATCGACATTACTGGATCAACCCGCAGGGCCAGATCATCGGCAGCAACGATCCCAACCACAACCCCAACCATCACCCTTCGTCGGGCGGAAACTGGTCGCCGATGGGACCCCTCCAACAACCATGAATTTTTCAGCATACGTTCTCTGGATCGCCGTTCAACGCCTGGTGCCCGCCGCCGCCGCCGAACCTGGAGCGCTGGTCGAACCCGAGCCTCCGGTCCTGGAGCTCCACCATCCTCCGTTCGAACCCGAGGTTTGGAGCGGCGTCATCAGGGAACGCATCATTCCACTCCGCGCCTGTTATGAAACCTGGGCAAAGGAAAACTCCGCTTTCAAAGGAAGCCCCACCCTTCGGTTCGACATTGGCGGGCGCGACGAAAGCAGCGAGTACGCAGAGATCTTGAGCGTCAAGATCGGCGAAGGCGAGGAACACACCGTGCCCCTCGCCAACTGCATTGAAAGCGCCTTAACCGGCGTCCGGTTCCGCCTGGGCACGGTCGCCACCGTCCAGTACCCCTTCTTCGAAATCATCCACCCGTAGAGCGTTTCTACTTCGGATCCAACGCGCCATTACGCAGGTCGCTTTACTTTCTGCGCGATCACCGGCACGATCGCGCAAGTCGGGGGATCGATGAGAAACGCATTTAGCTTGGCCACGGGCGTGATCGCCACCTGCCTCTACCTTTCGATTGTCGGCGTTCTTGCCGATGCTCCCGCGGCGAATGCCCTCCCCCACCGCGTATTGTTTTGGGCGAGCCAAAACCGCGCCACCCTCCTGGCCAGCGCGCCGGTGTGGACGCTGTCCGTCGCGTTTTTGTTCGCCTTCTACCTATCGGTTGGCGCCGATCTCGTGGACCGTTGCAGCACACGAACCGAACGCACTCTGGTACATCTGGGCGTTGTCGGCGGATTCCTCACGTTCATCATCTCGCTTATCGGGTTCCTGTTTCTTACCGCCCTGGCTTGGCTCGCACCGGCGGTCAGCCCCGACATTGCGGTGACCCTCAATGTGCTTTCTTTGCTTGCAATCAACCTGAGCGGCATTCCCACGGCGCTTACCTTGCTGCCTTGGACCTGGGTGATGCATAGGAATAAACTCGCCTCTGAGTTAGTGGTGTTCCTCGGCATCGTGGTGTCGGCGTTGCACCTGGTTTCCGCTTGGGCGTTTCAGACCCACGGTCTGATGTCGCCGTCCGGGATCGGGGTTTATTTGGGTCCACCGTTGTTTTACGTATGGGTGGTGGCGGTCGGGTGGCTGCGGCTTCGGAAAGCGTGATCGCCGTGGTGGCGTAAAGTAAAGCACTTTACTTTATGTCGTCCGCCCACAGCGTCTCGGTCTGTTCTCGCATCACGCTCGTTCGAGCGGCATTCCAAGCGACACTGAGACCGTTCCTTTGGCTACAGCCCCGACAACCCCTCGCCGAGTGCGCCAAGCACCCCGCCGACAACCTCACCGGCCGCTCCAGCAACGTCCGCTGCCACACCCGCGACCGAAGCCACCGCTTCACCCGAGCTTCCCACCGCCTCCACCAAATGTCCAAGGCCCTCACCCGCCATTCCTAGCAGCGAAACAGCGTCATCGGACGTGAGGTCGTCCACCACCGCCGGCAGCGCCTCCAGGCCCACATCGACGACCGGCAAACGCTCTTCTTCGGTCCGCTTCTTTTGGGTCAACGCCTACCTCCCGGACCTCAGCTTACCGGGAGGTACGGCGGGCGTCGACGGAAATCGCAGACCGCGCGACACTGGTCGCACGTCCAGCAGAAATCACCTTACTACGACGATGATCCCGCGCGGGTGCCAATCCCCAGTTGCTGAGGCCCACCAGATGGAAGAACGCCTCGAGAACGAGGCACAACGCCAACCCGCCCAGAATGCTCACCAACAGCCGAAAAGACTGCACCGGAGGGTAGGAAAGTTCAAAACTCCCCACCGGACGCGTGGCGAACTTTTGCACGATCGACCGATCCGCCAGCGCCGCCGACCGCGTCCACCGTTTCGGAAACGCCATCCACGAACCTTCCTCTCCGATGGCGATGACCCGGTAGGTCCCAGACCCGCCTAGCCCCACTCCCACCACCTGCGGATCGACCATTTTTCGACCCTGCATCCCTTCCACCGGCCCGGACCATCCCTGTGCCGTCAGCTCGCAGCGCCACGATCGCCCATCACCGCTACAATGCACGGTCCTCTCGCCGGACACCAGCAAATAGCAAAGCATGCAAAAGAATAACAAAAACCCAGCCAACCCTACCGGCACCGACAAAAACAATCGCTTAAGCATAAAGTTGATCCCCATAAATTGAGTTGAGCCCGTCGAGCTGCAGCTGCTTTTCACCGATCATGTCCGCCACTTTCACACCTGCAAAATGCATCTGATTCGCAAACGTCAGGACTGCCCGAATCTGTTTCAGGATTTCATTCCATTTCGCATCGAATTCAGCAAACTCCGCTTTGGTCGCTTCGATCGCCTCGGATACCTTCCGGAGGGAATCCACCGCCACCACCGATTGCGCAGCATCCAGCGCCAAGCTGACGGCCGTGCTAAGACGCCCGAGATGCGCAGGTCCCGCCTTCATTCCCGAGGCAGCCGCATCAGCCGTCGCGATTTCCGTCGCGACCCCAAAGCTGGCGTTTTGCTCGGATAGCGTCTGGTGGACCGCGCCGATATCAGGCCCCCAATCCTCACTCACCGCATTCCAGACCAAAGCAGCTCCGACCACCGCGGCCACGGCAATCACGGGCCCACTCACCGGCCCGGTCAAGGCGATCAACGCCGGCACGGACACTGCAATCGCTTCGGGGAGCACCAGGTCCACCACCGCCGTGCCTCCGACCTTCGCAATCGACCAACATGCATCGTTCCAAGCGGAGTCCACCGCCGCTGCCGCTGCTTCCACGCGCTTTCCCGATTCCAACAACTGTTGTTCGGCGTTCAACGTCATCAGATCTGCGACCAACTTCGCGAGCATTTCTGCATTCTTTACATACTCAAGGCCTTGCAGACCTATGCAAATCGCATTCGTTGCGCGCAGGATCTCGAGAGAAACCTCGATCCGATCCCAACGATCGGCCACCGCATCCAAGGCGTTTTCGTCGCAATCGATCGAGCCATCCCCCTCATAGAACGCCGACTCCTGCACGTCGGCGATCGCCTGCGCAAGCCCATCTTCCAGGCCATGGGCCCCATCGATGTGGGCGTCCAACTCATCGATCAAGAAGGGTACCGGGCAATCGTTCAGCAATTGCATCGATAAACCTGTGACTTCAGCCACATCTCCGACCAACCCGCCGTAGTCGTCGACAAAGCCCTCGCCGAAAATCTCATCCAACCGCGGAACTTCCTCGCTGCAGTCCGGAAGCGCACATTGCTCGACCGCGTCAAACCCCAGTCCCGAATTGGCCCATCCACCGCCCAACGGCGATCGACCCATCGAGTGGCCAAATTGAAACGGAGAATCCTCCACTTCCTGGCCGATCGCTCCGCCCATGGTGTCCGTTCGCTTCGCCAATGCTGCGCCCATTCGTCCTCCCGCGGACGACCATCGCAAACGGAGTGCCATGCCGCGGAGACGTTCAAAGCTTCGTTTTCGTCAGAAATCGGTGTCGGAGGTGACGGACGTCCGTCGGACATTCGTCACCGATGGAATCGATCGTCGCCGTCAGGGGTTACAGGCGCCCAACCGTTTGGAGTCCGTATGACCTTTGCACCACGAGCCTTGTTCGCCGCCCTGGCCCTTTCCGTGGCGGCACCCGCCTTCGCACAATCCTGGGAGGAGCTACAATACTCCGAGGACGCCGGGGGCTCTTGGGCGTGGCACATCGGCACCGACAGCGCTTGGGAACCCACCCTCGCCGGGACCGCCAACCAGCTTGAGCTCGACATTTTCCTACTTCCCGGCCAGCACTACGTCGTGGAGTGGACGGAAAAGACGAATTTCAAACCCGAGGCCTCCGGTGGGGTCAGCCACGACACGCCGATTCATCGATTTGTATCCGGCAATTGGTCGGTAGGCGGGTCCGGGGAGGTCATTCTGTCGGGATTCGGCGTACTGCAACCCCAAGAAGTGAACGGGCGACCAGGCGCGCAAACCCGAATCGACGTTTCCCCGGGGAGCCCCGGCGCACAGGGGTTGACAGTACCTGTTCAAAAGGTACACTCGACGTACACTCTCTACGGTCTCAAATCCACTATGGCCTACAACGGCGTCACCTACCCGTTCTAGCCAGGCCCGCGGAGAAATTGCCCCCTCCTCCTCGAAAGGATACGCTGGGGGCATGCCAAACACCGACCTGCCGATTCTCGAATTCGTCCTTACAAACTACAAAAACTTCAATTCACGCGCCACGCGCGATGCGTTGCTTTCTTATTGGAAGCACATCGATGCCGGCGGGAAGATGTTTTGGTCCGTCGCAGGCGCGATGTCGTCCGCACAGCTGGGGATCACCCTCGCACCGGCCATTCGCGCGGGGCTGATTCACGGCATGTCGGTCACCGGCGCAAACCTCGAAGAATCCCTGTTTCGGTTGGTCGCCCATCACGAATACAAGGACTTCCCCGACTACCGATACTTCACCAAGCAACAAGACACTCAGATCCTCAACGATCGGATGCGCCGGGTGACCGACACCAGCATTCCCGAGGATGAAGCGTTTCGCGCGGTGGAAAAGTTCATCGTCCCGATGTGGACCGAAGCCTCCACCAGCGGAAACCGTCGGTTCTGGCACGAATACTTCTATCAGCTCATTCAACAGCTCCCCGCCGAAGCCCACCAAGGCAGCGCGGAAGAGTGTTGGCTGTTGGCCGCCGCCAAAGCCAATCTTCCGATTGTCGTCCCCGGATACGAGGACTCCACCTTCGGAAACATCTTCGCCTCGCACGTCAAATTCGGGGATTTCAGCGCCAGCATTGCCAAGTCCGGCATTGAGTACATGGGCGCCTTTTATGATCAGTACAAGGAGCTTTCGGCCGGCGCCGGCGTCGGCTTTTTCCAGATTGGTGGCGGAATCGCCGGCGACTTCCCGATCTGTGTGGTCCCGTCGATCAAATACGACCTCGGCGAAGAAGCCAAGCCGTGGGCCTATTTCTGCCAGGTGTCCGATTCCACGACCTCCTATGGTTCGTATTCCGGTGCCACCCCCAATGAGAAGATCACCTGGGACAAACTGACCGAAGATACGCCAATGTTCGTGATTGAGTCCGATGCCACCATTGTTGTTCCGCTCTTGTTGCGCGCCTTGTTGGAGTGCAAAGCAAATCCTGCAGCTGCAAACGCCTTGATCGCTCGGTGGTCGGACCACAACTCGTAAACCACTTTACGAGTTGAGGGACGCGCTAGGCGGGCTACAGAAATGCTCAACCTCTGCAAAAACTGCTTCTCCCCTACAGATTGAGCATCGCATGTCGCGCGAACGACGGTAGAGTGAACCCATGGGAGGGTTCACCATGCGTTCCAAGCACACCTTGTTGAGGTTCGGCGTCGCTTTTGCGGTCCTGGCGGGATGCGATTCCGCCCCCGAAGCCGCGCCCGCCGAGTGGTATGGCGTGGTGGAGCCGATCGTTCGCGAAAACTGCTCCGGCTGCCACAGCGACGGAGGAATCGCCCCCTTCCCCCTGACCACTTACGAAGAAGTGTCGATGGTAGCCCAATGGGTGGCATCCGCGGTCGAAGATCGCACGATGCCGCCATGGCTCGCCGGTCAAAATTGCAATGAATACAAGGACGATATCTCACTTAGCGACGCCGAAATCGCGGCGATCTCTTCGTGGGCGGATGCGGGCGCGCCCCTTGGCGATCCGTCAAAAGCGCTTCCTCCCCCGGAAAGCGAGCCCATGGGTGAACTTTCACGAGTCGATATGACGCTGGGAATGCATGCCGCGTACACGCCAACGGTCTCCCCGGACGAATACCGTTGTTTCGTACTCGACGGTCCCGAGTCCAACCTCTACGTGACCGGATTGCGGGCGATCCCAGGGAATGCGGCGATCGTGCATCATGTGGTGGTGTTCGCCATTCCACCGGGACAAGTCGACGCCGTCGAAGCGCTGGATCAAGAGGATGAAGCGGAAGGATACACGTGCTTCGGATCGCCGCTTGGCGGAAACGGCATGGTACCGATGCTGGGCGCCTGGGCTCCCGGCGCCAGCAGCGCTGAATTCCCCGACAAAACCGGACTTCTTGTCGAGGCAGGGTCGAAGATCGTGATTCAATTGCATTACAACATTCAAAACGGCACCGGTGCCGATCAAACCACTCTGCAATTGAAAACCGAAACCGAGGTGCCCTACCCTGCGGTTTTTCGACCTTTTACCAGCTACAATTGGGTGCTCGATCCTGAAACGATGTCGCTTCCCGCACAGGAAACCACCACCCACACCTTTACACAGAACATTTCTGAACCGGGGTTTATTCACGGCACCACTCTGCATATGCATACTCTTGGAGAATCGGGCAGCCTGACCCTCCAACGCGACGGAACCGACAACGAGTGCCTGCTCGATATCCCACGTTGGGACTTCCATTGGCAACGGGGATACCAATTCACGGACCCGGTGGAGGTGGTCCCCGGCGACCAGCTGGAGATCCGTTGCACCTGGGACAATACCACCGACTCGGAGATCACTTGGGGCGAAGGCACTTCCGACGAAATGTGTCTGGGCTTCATTTACGCCACCGCGGACTACGAGTAACGTAATGGCAAATGCTGACTCCTTTCTGGACGATCGTTGCGTTGGCTATGGCCGCAGAACCCGCTTGGCAACGGCTCGGCATCGCCGGCGTATCCGCTGAATTTCCGGGACAGGTGCAAACCGTGCCTTGGGACGATGGCGGCACGGTATTTGCGGAGTCCTCGCTCGGTTCAGGAGCTTGGTCCAGCTATTCCATCCGGGCCGGCTCCGGAGAGAGCGCCGACGGATTCACGCTCGATCATCCGGAGTGGGCCGTTCGACGAGCCGGCACGGTGACACTCTGCGGACAAAGCGTCGTTCTCTGGGAGGCTTCCGCCGCCGGCGCGGACATCGTGTGCATCGAGTACGCCGACGGTCGCTCGAGTTCGTCGGGCTATTCCCAGCCTGGTACTGCTTTTTTTGCGGCCTTCGAGCATCAAGGGCGCCCGGTGCGGGTCACCTGGACGGCGCGAACCCCCGAGCCGGCGACGGAACAAACCTCCCGTGAGCGATTTTTCGGCTCCGTTCGCTGCGAATTGTAGTCCAGCTTCCTCGATCGGTTGCACCGAGGTAGGCTGGCCAGGGAAGCCAATGCCACGAATTGATGTCATTCTGGCTGGTGTGATTGCAAGCGGATGTACCGCTCCTGCCCCCGCTCCCCAATGGTATGGCGAAATCCAGCCGATCGTGCTCGAGAATTGCGCGGGATGCCACGTAGACGGCGGCATCGCTCCCTTTCCTCTGACCTCCTACGCAGAAGTGTCGATCATCGCGCAAGAGGTCGCGTCCTCCGTCGAGGATCGCACGATGCCGCCCTGGCCAGCGGCGGCCGATTGCCAGGCCTACGACAATGATTTGTCCCTAACCGATGCGGAGATCGCCGCGATCACCGCCTGGGCGGACGCCGGAGCCCCCGAGGGCGATCCAGCGCTCGCCGTCTCCAACGACGAAGAATCACCTTCTGAAGAGCTTTCCCGCGTTGACCACACCCTGGGAATGACCAACCCTTATTTGCCGACCGCACAGCCCGACGAGTTTCGTTGCTTCGTGCTTGATGATGTCGTTGAAAACACCTATGTGACTGGATTGCACGTCATCCCCGGCAATGAAGCGATGGTCCACCATGTGGAAGCATTCTTGGTGCCGCCCTCGCAAGTTGCCACCGTGGAAGCGCTCGATCAGCAAGATGACGGAGAGGGTTACGCCTGCATGGGTACCCCGGTCGGCGACGCCCTGATTCCCCTGCTGGGGGCGTGGGCGCCAGGGGGGAATACCGCAGATTTCCCCGACAATACGGGAATTTGGGTACAGACTGGCTCGCGGATTGTGCTGTACATGC